>NZ_JBFUGE010000173.1:0-11580 GCF_056403075.1 Ideonella sp. P3_A4
GCCTTCAGGATGGCCTTGATCGCCGGCTCGTTGACCGGCTTGCCGGCGAAGGCGCCGTTGAGGTCCACCAGATGCAGGCGACGCGCGCCGGCGTCGACCCAGCGCCGCGCCATCGCGGCCGGGTCTTCACTGAAGGTGGTGGAGATTTGCATGTCGCCTTGTTGCAGGCGAACGCAATGACCGTCTTTCAAATCGATCGCAGGGATCAGCAGCATGGCCAGCCGGGCAAGTGGACGAAATCGGGGGGTGGTGGGGCGCAGCGGTGAGAAGGCGGGTCAGCGCAACTGGGGCGGCAACCGGCGGGGCAGGCGGATCACGGATTCCAGTTCAGGAAGTTGCGATACAGCGCCAAGCCATGTGCAGCGCTCTTCTCGGGGTGAAACTGCGTCGCGAAAATGTTATCCCGCGCCACCGCGCAGGTAAAGCGCCGTCCGTATTCGGTGCTTCCCGCGGTGTGGCGCTCGTCCGACGGCTGGGTGTAGTAGCTGTGCACGAAGTAGAAGAACGATTCGTCGGGCACGCCCGCCCAGATTGGGTGCACTGCAGCGCCCTGCCGAACCTGGCGAACCTCGTTCCAGCCCATCTGTGGCACTTTGWAACGGCTGCCGTCGGGCTGCAACTGACCTTCGAGCTGAAAACGTTTCACCTGGCCGCCGATGAGACCCAAGCAGGGCGTGTCCTGCTCTTCTGAATGGTCCAGCAGCATCTGCATGCCGACGCAGACGCCCATCAACGGCTTGTTCGCCGCCGCTTCGAGCACTGCTTCTTTCAGGCCAGACTCGTGCAGCTCGCGCATGCAGTCGCGGATGCCGCCCTGACCGGGCAGCACGATGCGCTCCGCGGCACGCACCTCGTCGGGCCGCGCGGTGACGACCACCTCGACACCCTCACCCGCGGCCACATGCATCACCGCCTGCGACACCGAGCGCAGGTTGCCCATGCCGTAGTCGACGACAGCCACGGTCCGCTTCATGTGTGCCCCCTGCGTCGCTGCGCGCCGGTCCCCCCGTGGGGGAACGAGCGCCTTCGGAGCGGCCGTGCGGCGCTCACAGCGAGCCCTTCGTCGACGGGATCACACCGGCCGAACGCGGGTCCAGCGTCATTGCCATCCGCAGCGCGCGGCCGAAGGCCTTGAAGATCGTCTCGCACTGGTGGTGTGCGTTGTGACCCTTCAGGTTGTCGATGTGCAAGCTGACCAGCGCATGGTTCGAGAAACCCTGGAAGAACTCGTAGGCCAGCTGGGTGTCGAACGCGCCGACCATGCCGGACTTGAAGTCCACCGCCATCTCCAGGCCCGGGCGGCCGGAGAAATCGACCACCACCCGAGACAAGGCCTCGTCCAGGGGCACATACGAGTGCCCGTAGCGCGTCAGGCCCTTCTTGTCGCCCACGGCCTTGGCCACGGCCATGCCCAGCGTGATGCCGACGTCTTCGACTGTGTGGTGGCCGTCGATGTGCAGGTCACCCTTCGCGTCGATCTCCAAGTCGATCAGGCCGTGGCGGGCGATCTGGTCCAGCATGTGGTCGAAGAAGCCAATGCCCGTCGACAGCTTCGCCTGGCCGGTGCCGTCGATGTTGACGCGCACGCGGATCTGGGTTTCCTTGGTGTCGCGCTGGACTTCGGCGATGCGGGGTTCGGTACTCGTGCTCATGCAGCAAGCTCTTCCAGGGCGCCGCGCAATGCGGCCAGGGTCTGCGGGTTCTCTTCAGGTGTGCCGATGGTGATGCGCAGGCAGTTCGCGAGCAAGGGGTGCAGGCTGGACACATTCTTGATCAGCACGCCGCGAGCCTTCATGCCGGCGGCCATCCGCTTCGCGTCGGGCACGCGAACGAGGATCATGTTGGCTTCGCTCGGGAAAGGCTGCACGCCCGGCAGCGCGGCCAGTGCATCAAACAGCTTGGCGCGCTCGGCGCGGATCGTCGCCGCCTGGCGGGCGTACTCATCGACATGCTCCAGCGCGAACAGCGCCGCCTCGCAGTTCAGCACGCTGACGTTGAACGGTGGGCGCAGCTTGTCAATTTCGGCGATCAACTTGGTGCGCCCCATCATGTAGCCGATGCGTGCGCCCGCTAGGCCGAACTTGCTCATCGTGCGCATCAGCAACACATGCTCGTGGCGCTTCAGCCGCTCGAGCGAGTCACGCGATGCGAACGGCTGGTAGGCCTCGTCCATCACCACCAGGCCCGGTGCGGCTTCGATGATCGCGTCGATCACGCCGTCGTCCCACAGGTTGGCGGTCGGGTTGTTCGGGTAGGCCAGGTAGATGACGGCCGGCTGGTGCTCGCGGATCGCGGCCAGCATCGCCGGGCCGTCGAGCTCGAAGTCGGCAGTGGTCGACACGCCGACGAACTTCAGCCCCTGGTGCTTGGCCGCGATCTCGTACATCACGAAACCGGGCAGCGGTGCCAACACCACGTTGCCGGGCATGTCGGTAGCCAGTGTCAGCAGGCTGATCAGCTCGTCCGAGCCGTTGCCGAGCATGATGTCGCAGCCGTCGGGCATCTGCGCGTGCTGGGCCAGCGCCTGGCGCAACACGTTGCCACGCTCGGCCGGGTAACGGTTCAGCGCCACCTCGGCCAGGCGCTCGCCCAGTTGCCGGCGCAGCTCGGACGGCAGGCGAAACGGGTTCTCCATCGTGTCGACCTTGACCATGCCAGCGCTGGGCTGCACGGCGTAGCCATGCATGCCCTGCACGTCGGCACGAAGGTAACGGGTCATGCGGTCGGACAAGGGTGTGCTCATGGCGGGCTCATCGCGTGGTGGAGGTCGTGACGGCCAGGTCCGGTGCCTCGAGCACCTCGGGGCCGACGAGGAAGGGGTTGAGGATCTGCACGCTGTCGATCTGCTGGCCGTGCGGCAGGCCTTCGGTCAGCACATAGCGGCAGCCCTGGTGCTGGGCGGCGGCGACGATCAGTGCGTCCCACCAGTTCACCTGAAAGCGTGCTTCGATCGCCCAGGCGGTCTCGACAGTCTGGTGGTCGATCTGCCACGGCTTCCAGTGCTGGTAGCGCCGCACCTCGGCGCGGGCATCGCCCTGCTGCATCGGCGGCTTCAGCTGCTTCGTGGCGTTCGCGTAGTACTCGGTCAGCACCTGGGTCGACAAGCGGCCGCAGCGGCTGGTCCACAGCACCTTCAGCCACTCGCGTGCGCGCAGGTGCTTGGCCGGGTCGGCACCATCGTCTGCGCAAAGCAGAACACCCGCGTCAACGAAGACGTTCGAGCCGCTCGCCATAAGTCTCTTCGCGCTTCGGGTAAGGCGAGCCGTCCGACGTGAACAGAGCCGGCCTTTGCAGCCACTCGTTCATCGCCCGCTCGTAGGCATCGTCATGCCGCATCTTCTCGGCCAGCATCTCACCGATCAGCCGCGACACGCTCGTGTTGCGGCGCGCGGCTTCCAGCCTCGCCCATTCGGCGACGCTGTCTTCCATCGTGACGGTGACGTTTTTCATGCTGACGATCAACGATTACACGAAGTTCGTGTTGCACGATTCTCGTGTTGCACGAAGTTCGTGTCAACGCTTCATGCGCATTTCAGCAGCTCTTGCGTGGGCCTGAAGCCCTTCGCCGTAAGCCAGTTCGGCCGCGATCACGCCGAGCTTGTTGGCGCCCACTTCGCTCACTTCGATCAGGCTGCTTCGTTTCTGGAAATCGTAGACCCCCAGTGGCGACGAGAAGCGCGCAGTGCCCGAGGTCGGCAGCACATGGTTCGGCCCAGCGCAGTAGTCGCCCAGGCTTTCGCTGGTGAAGGCACCGAGGAAGATAGCGCCGGCGTGCCGGAGTTGAGGCTCCCAGCGATGTGGGTCCGATGAAGAAACTTCCAGGTGCTCGGGCGCGATGCGGTTGCTGATGTCGCAGGCCTCGTCCATCGAGCGAGTCAGGATCAGCGCGCCGCGGCCTTCCAGCGACGCGCGGATCACGTCGCGGCGCGGCATTTCGGGCAGCAGGCGTTCGATCGCCTCACGCACCTTGGCGATGTAGCCGGCGTCCGGGCACAGCAGGATCGACTGCGCCAGCTCGTCGTGCTCGGCCTGGCTGAACAGGTCCATCGCGACCCAGTCCGGCGGCGTCGTGCCGTCGGCCAGTACCAGGATCTCGCTCGGGCCGGCGATCATGTCGATACCGACTTGGCCGAAGACGCGGCGCTTGGCGCTGGCGACATAGGCGTTGCCGGGGCCGGTGATCTTGTCGACGCCAGGGATCGTGGCCGTGCCGTAGGCCAGGGCTGCCACAGCCTGCGCACCACCGATCGTGAAGGCACGGTGCACGCCAGCCACATAGGCGGCGGCCAGCACCAGCGCGTTCTTCTCGCCGCGCGGCGTCGGCACGACCATGATGATCTCGCCAACGTCTGCGACATGGGCCGGGATCGCGCTCATCAGCACTGATGACGGATACGCGGCTTTGCCACCCGGCACGTAGATGCCGACACGGTCCAGCGGCGTGACCTTCTGGCCCAGCAGCGTGCCGTCTTCGTCGCGGTAGCTCCATCCTCGGCCACAGGCGTCCAGCTGACGCTCGTGGTAGCTGCGCACCCGCGCGGCCGCCGCTCCAAGAGCGCTGCGCTGGGCCGGCGTGATCGCCTCGAACGCCGCGCGCAACTCGTCGCGGGTCAGCTCCAGCGCGGCCAGCGAGTCCACCTGCACGCCGTCGAAACGCGCGGTGTACTCCAGCACCGCCGCATCACCGCGCGTCTTCACGTCCGCCAAGATCGCCGCCACCCGCTCCTCGATTGCACCGTCGGTCTCGGCGGACCAATGGCGCAGCCGCTCGAACTGGGCTTCAAAGTCTGAAAGCGTGGTGTCGAGCTGGCGCAGGTTCAGCATGGCGATGAAAGAAGGCTATTGAGGGATGGCAGAAGCGAAGGCGTCGATCAGCGGGCGCAGCAGATCGCGCTTCAGCTTTAGCGCGGCCTGGTTGACGACCAGGCGCGACGAGATGTCCATGATGTGCTCGACCTCGACCAAGTGATTGGCCTTCAGCGTCGAGCCGGTCGACACCAAGTCGACGATCGCATCGGCCAGGCCCGTCAGCGGGGCCAGCTCCATCGAGCCGTAAAGCTTGATCAGGTCGACGTGCACGCCCTTGTCGGCAAAGTGCTGGCGCGCCATCGTCGTGTACTTGGTCGCGACTCGGATGCGCGAACCTTGCTTCACGGCCGCTGCGTAATCAAAGTCGTCACGCACAGCGACGCTCAAGCGGCACTTCGCGATGTTCAGGTCGAGCGGCTGGTACAGGCCTTCGCCGCCATGCTCGAGCAGGATGTCCTTGCCGGCCACGCCGAGGTCGGCGCCACCGTACTGCACGTAGGTCGGCACATCCGTCGCACGGACCAGCACCACCCGCACGTCGGCGCGGTTGGTCGGCAGGATCAGCTTGCGGCTCTTCTCCGGGTCTTCGCTGACTGTGATGCCGGCGGCGGCCAGCAGCGGCAGCGTCTCTTCGAAGATCCGCCCTTTGGACAGTGCGAGCGTGATCATGAGCCGACTCGCTCGATGTCGGCGCCGATCGAGCGCAGCTTGGCTTCCATCCGGTCGTAGCCGCGGTCCAGGTGGTAAATGCGGTCGACGGTCGTCGTGCCATCGGCCACCAAGCCGGCGATCACCAGGCTGGCCGACGCGCGCAGGTCGGTCGCCATCACCGTGGCGCCGGACAGGCGCGGCACGCCGGTCACCATCGCCGAATGACCGTCGACCTCGATCTTCGCGCCCAGGCGGATCAGCTCGTTGACGTGCATGAAGCGGTTCTCGAAGATCGTCTCGCTGATCTTCGCGGCGCCTTCGGCGATGCAGTTGACGGCCATGAACTGAGCCTGCATGTCGGTCGGGAAGGCCGGGTACTCGCTGGTGCGAAAACTCACCGCCTTGGGCTGGCCGTCGGCCTGCACACGGATCCAGTCGTCTTCGGCGGTGATCGTCACGCCCGCTTCGCGCAGCTTGTCGATCACCGCGTCGAGGTGCCGCCCATTGGCCTGGCGCAGCGTCACGTCGCCGCCGGCCGCGGCCACGGCGCACAGGAAGGTGCCGGTCTCGATGCGATCCGGGATGATGCGGTGGCCACCCTTGGGCGCATGCAGCTGGTCGACGCCCTGGATCACGATGCGGTGCGTGCCATGGCCTTCGATCTTGGCGCCCATCGCGATCAGCAGCTCGGCCAGATCGGGGATCTCGGGTTCTTGGGCAGCGTTCTCGAGCACCGTTTCACCCTCGGCCAGCACGGCGGCCATCATCAGGTTCTCGGTCCCGGTCACGGTGACCATGTCGGTCGTGATGCGCGCACCACGCAGCCGGCGTTGGCCTGCAGCGTTTAGCGGCGCCTGGGCCTGGATGTAGCCGTGCTCGACGGTGATCTCGGCACCCATTGCCTGCAGGCCCTTGATGTGCTGGTCGACCGGCCGTGAGCCGATCGCGCAGCCACCTGGCAGCGACACCGTCGCTGTACCGAAGCGCGCCAGCAGCGGGCCCAACACCAGGATCGACGCACGCATCGTCTTGACCAGCTCGTACGGTGCCTTGGTGCTGGTGATCTGGCTCGCGTCCAGCGTCACGGTGTTCGGCTCGGCTTCGCTGCGCTCGACCTGCACGCCCAGGTGGCGCAGCAGCTTCAACGTCGTCGCCACGTCCTGCAGCTTGGGCACGTTGTGCAGCGTCGCGGCATCGGCCGTCAGCAGCGCGGCGCACAGCTCAGGCAGCGCAGCGTTCTTGGCGCCGGAGATCGTCAGCTCGCCGGACAGACGGCGGCCGCCGCGAATCAGAAGTTTGTCCATGGGGTCGGGGGTGCGGTGGGCGTGTGGGCAGAAAAGCGCGCGACGGGGCCCCGGGCGGCGGCCGCGCGCATCACGCCGGCCGCCCGAGCGAGATCGTCAATGATGCGGCGTGGTCGCGCCAGCGGTGGCTGAATTCGTCTGCTCGCGAGCCCATTCAGCCGGCGTCAACGTCTTCATCGACAGCGCATGGATCTCTTCGCGCATGCGCTCACCGAGCGCGGCATACACGCGCTGGTGGCGGCGTACGCGGGGCAGGCCATCGAACTCGGTCGAGACGATGGTGGCGAAGAAATGTCGGCCGTCGCCCTCGACTTCCAGATGCTCGCAGCCGAGGCCGGCGGCGATGTAGTCACGGACCTGGGCGGGGGKGGGGGCGGACATAGTGCTCAGGATTATCCCTGATCCGATCTCGGGGCTAGTGGCGCAGCTTGTAGCCAGTCTGCAGCAACCGCAAGGTCACCCCTGCCACGACCACGAAACTCAGTGCCACGACACCCAGGCTGAACCACGGCGACACGTCGCTGATGCCGAAGAAGCCATGCCGAAAGCCATCAACCATGTAGAAGAACGGGTTCAGCTGGCTCACGCCCTGCCAGAAGGCCGGCAGCGAATGCACCGAGTAGAAGACGCCGGCGAGGAAGGTCATCGGCATCACGATGAAGTTCTGGAACATCGCCATCTGGTCGAACTTCTCGGCCCACAGGCCGGCGATCAGGCCCAGCGAGCCCATCAGCCCCGAGCCCATCAACGCAAAGGCCAGGATCCACCCCGGCTGCACAAAACCTGGCGACCCGAACCACAGCGTGGCCACCAGCACACCCAGCCCGACCGCCAACCCGCGCACCATCGCCGCGCCAACATAGGCCACGTACCAAGCCAATGGCGACAGCGGCGTGACCAGCAGGAACACCAGGTTGCCGGTGATCTTGCTCTGGATCAGGCTGGACGAGGTGTTGGCGAACGAGTTCTGCAGCACGCTCATCATCACCAGCCCCGGGATCAGGAAGCTGGTGTAGGCGATGTGGCCGTAGACCTTCACGTGGTCCTCGAGCACATGGCCAAAGATCAGCAGGTACAGCACGGCGGTCAGCACCGGCGCAGCCACGGTCTGGAAGGCGACCTTCCAGAAGCGCAGCACCTCTTTGTAGAACAGCGTACGGGCACCGGCCAATGGGCGAGCGCCCTGGGCCTCGCGCTCTATGACTGCGTTCATGCCGCCTCCTCGGCCACAGCGTGGTTGCCTTGCATGATCGACAAGAACACGTCCTCCAGGTCGGCGCGGCCGATCTCCAGGTCTTCGACCTTCACGTTGGCGGCACGCAGCCGCGACAGCACCTGCTCGACGCCCGCGGCGTCGTGCGCAGCGACCTGCGCAATGCGGCCGGTCACACGCGCCTGCGCGGCCACGTCGGCCGGCAGCGCATCGTCGGTCTTGAAGCGCAGCACGCTGCCCGCGGTCGCGGCCAGCAGGTTCGCGGTGCGGTCGAGCGCCACGATGCGACCTTGCTTCAACATCGCGATGCGGCCGCACAGTGCCTCGGCCTCTTCCAGGTAGTGCGTGGTCAGCAACACCGTGTGGCCCTGCTTGTTCAGCTTGGCGATGAACTGCCACAGCGTCTGACGCAACTCGACGTCGACACCGGCGGTCGGCTCGTCCAGCACGATCACCGGCGGCCGATGCACCAGCGCTTGCGCCACCAGCACCCGCCGCTTCATGCCACCCGAAAGCTGCCGCATGTTCGCCTGTGCCTTGTCAGCCAGGCCCAGGCCGGAGAGCAGCTCGTCGATCCAGTCGTCGTTGTTCTTGACGCCGAAGTAGCCGCTCTGGATGCGCAGCGTCTCGCGCACCGAGAAGAAAGGGTCGAACACCAGTTCCTGCGGCACGATGCCCAGAGCGCGGCGAGCGTCCGCATAGTGCTCGATCACGTCGTGGCCCATCACCGACACGCGGCCTTCGGTGGCACGCGCCAGCCCGGCGAGGATGCTGATCAGCGTGGTCTTGCCGGCGCCGTTGGGGCCGAGCAGGCCGAAGAACTCGCCGCGTTCGATGTCGAAACTGACCCCGTCGAGCGCGCGCAGGGTGCCTCGGGCGCCGGTGTAGGTCTTGGCGACGCCCTGAAAGGAAACGGCTGGCATGGATGGTCCTGGTGAGCCGGCGACGCACAGATGGGCGGCCGACAGCGGCGGGGATTGTAGGGAGCGCCCCCAAGGCCTTGCCTGCGTGGGGATGCTAGTGTCCTGTCTCAGCAATACGTGTCATTGAGACGGGCCGCAATGGGGATGATCGTGAGTCGACGAGCCGGGCAGATACTCAGTGGTATCTGCCCGGCTTGGCGGCGCTGCGAGCGCCCCATTTCGGCCCGCCCGAAGGGTTTGACCAGATCGCGCGCTCGCGCGCCCGGCCATCAGGGCAGATACGCTGGGTATCTGCCCAGCCGTCCGGCCGCACGATCATCACCATCTGGTCAAATCTCAATGGCACGTATTGCTGAGACAGGACACCTGCCGACGCCCATGCCGACCAAGAAGCCCCGCCGCACCGCCGAGCGCATCCTCGAGGTCACGCTCGACCTGTTCAACCGTTTCGGTGAACCCAACGTGTCGACCACGTTGATCTCCGCCGAACTGGGCATCAGCCCAGGCAACCTTTACTACCACTATCCCGCCAAAGACGAGCTGATCAACGCGCTGTTCGGACGCTATGAAACCGCACTGAACGAGTTGCTGAACGCCGCCGACGGCGTACGCAACGTCGAAGACGCGTGGCTGTTCTTCCACATGCTGTTCGAGTTGATCTGGGGCTCGCGCTTTCTCTACCGCGACCTGAACGACCTGCTCAGCAAGAACCGCCGGCTCGAAACGCACTTCCAGTTCGTGCTGAAGAACAAGACCCGCGCCGTCGAGGCGGTGCTGGCCGGCCTGACTCGCGGCAGCGCGATGCGCCTGGCGCGGCCCGATGCCGCGGTCGTCGCCACCTCGATGGTCGTCGTGCTGACCTATTGGCTCAGCTACGAGTACGTGCGCGAGCCGCGCAAGGCGCTGGAGCCCGAGAGCGCCGCCGCCACGCTGGCCCGCGGTGCCTGGCATGTACTGGGCCTGCTCGGCCCGTACCTCGAGCCAGCCGCGCGCGATCACCTGAACGAACTGGCCGGCCCCTACCGCGCCGTCTGAAACACAACAAGCCACCTTTCAAGGAGACAAACCATGGCCAAGTGGACCGCCTTCCCGTACGACACCGACGACTACACCTACGACGCAGCCGCGTTGAAGAAGCAATGGGCTCGGCTGCACACCGGCGACGCCGAACCCTGGCCGAAGGACGAGGCGGTGCAAGCCGCCTGGGCGCTGTTCCATTCCGGCCAGTTCCAGAAGGCCACCGAAGCCGGCCTGAAGGCCGGCGGCGCGGGCATCACCGTGGCCAACAAGGCCCAGGCGATCTACGCCAACTACCTGGAAAAGAGCGAGAAGAACAAGCTCGCGCTGTTCCTCGAAGTGGCCGAACGCGCCGAAGCCCAGGCCAAGGAAGACCCGAAGAACGCCAACGCCTGGTACTTCATGGCCTACGCGCTGGGCCGCTACAGCCAGGGCATCAGCGTGGCCAAGGCACTGGCGCAAGGGCTGGGCAGCAAGGTCAAGGGCGCGCTGGAAACAACGATCAAGCTGCAGCCGAAACATGCCGACGCGCACATCGCGCTCGGCGCCTTCCACGCCGAAGTGATCGACAAGGTCGGCAAGCTGCTGGGCAAGACTCAAGGCGCCGATGCCTCCACCGGCTTGAAGTTGTACAAGGAAGCGCTGAAGCTGAACCCGGCCAGCGCGATCGCGATGGTCGAGTACGCCAACGGACTGGTGATGCTCGAAGGCGACAAGAAGATGGCCGAGGCCGAGAAGCTGTATGCCGACGCCGCCAAGTGCGACCCGAAGGACGCGATGGAGCGGCTCGACGTCGAGATGGCGAAGGCCGAGCTCGAGGACGAGTGAGCCCGAACAGGCCCCGCGGACCCGCAAGTCATTGAGCCGATCACCCTGGCAAGCTGGCCGGGGTGAAAGCCGCGGACTGCCCTTGCAATCAGGTCAGGTGGCTGCCCGCTGTTAGGCTCGCCCGATGCCGGCCCCTGATTCCCCACCCGCGCACTCACCGCGTGCGGCCTTGACCCCCGCCCTCGCAGCGCTCGCGATCGCGCTGCTGCTCGGGCTGCAGCCGGTCACCACCGATCTGTACCTGCCCGCGCTGCCGTTGCTGGCGCGCGAGCTGAAGGCGCCGATGGCGGCGGCACAGCTGACGATGTCGCTGGTGCTGCTGGCCTTCGGCATCGGCCAGCTGGTGATGGGACCGCTGTCGGACCGTTTTGGCCGCAAGCCGGTGCTGCTGGGTGGCTTGGCGCTGCACACCCTGGCCAGCCTGGGGGCGATGAGTGCCCCGCATATCGACGCCCTGATCGGCTTTCGTGCGTTGCAAGGCCTGGGCCTCGCGGCCTCGGTGGTCTGCGCCCGCGCGATCGTGCGTGACCTGTACGAACCCCGGCAAGGTGCGCACGTGATGACCTGGGCGCTGACCGGCCTGGGCGTGCTGGCGCTGGCCTCGCCGCTGTTGGGGGGTTGGCTGACTGCTGTGTCGGGCTGGCGTGCGCCGCTGGGTGCGGTGGCGGCGATCGCGGGTCTGACACTGGCGTTCGTCGCTTGGCGAGTACCGGAGACCTGTGCCGAACGCGACCCGCGTGCGCTGCACCCCGGCCCGCTGGCGCGCAGCTCGGCCATCGTCTTGCGACACCCGGCGTTCCGCGCCTGGGCCGCTCTCGTCAGTGCCACCTATGGC
>NZ_JBFUGE010000174.1:0-11559 GCF_056403075.1 Ideonella sp. P3_A4
GGACCACTCCCTCCAGCCTCCCTCCACGAGGGAGGCTCCAGTCAGATTGACGTTGGCGGCTGCCGAGCCTGCATGGGCAGGCTTCCTAGAATCGGCGCTTCGCCTGCCTGCGTGCCGATGCCCCATCGCCTCCCCTTTTGCCGCCCGAATGTCCTGGCCGCCGCATTCGGTCTGGCCTGTGCGTCGCCGGCCGGTGCGCAGGCCGTGGACACCAGTTTCAGCGTCGGCGCCAGTTCGGCCTGGCTGGTGCGGGGCATTCCGCTGAGCCGCAGCGGCCGGCCCGCGGCCTTCGCCGGCGCCGACGTCTATGCCACCAGCGGCTGGTCGCTGGGCGGCTCGGTCGGTCGCTTCGAAGCGCTGGACGGCCAGCAGGTCGACGCACTCAGCCTGCGTGCCGGCTACGAATACACCTTCGACGGCCGCTGGACGCTGATGACTCAGCTGCGCCACATGAGCTACCCGGGCTCGGACGCGTTGAAGATGTGGTGCTACAACGAAGTGGGCACCAGCGTGGCCGATGCCGACCGCTGGGTGCTCAGTTGGTCGGCCGAGACCCGCCGCGGCGCCGGTTGCAACCAGCACTTCGGGCCGGTCATCGTCAGCCGCTCGCTCGAGCTCAACGGCCGCTGGCCGCTGGACGGCGGCTTCCACCTCGGGGCCGGCCTGGGCCGGCGCATGTACGGCGGCGGCCAGGGCTACCTCTACGGCCAGGCCGGTGGCGGCTGGGGCAGCTCAGGCGGCCTGAAGCTGCTGCTCGACCGCGTCTGGGTCTCGCCACAAGCCCGACTGATCTACGGCGATTCGGCCCGCGACCGCTGGGTGGCCAGCGTGGTGCAGGGTTTCTGAAAACGCGGGCTCGGTGACGGAAGGAAGCCTCCAAGCCCATGGAGACACCGAAGCGTCGTTTGAGGTGAAGGCCGTCCGATCGGACGGCATGACTTAGCGTTTGGCTCCCTCTGCCTCCCTCCAAGAGGGAGTGCCAGCATGTTCGACGGCTCCCACCAAGCCTCCCTCCAGGAGGAAGGCTCCAGCATGTTTGTTGGACGGCCCGGCCTGCGGCCGAGGCCGTGCGCAGTTCACCCGAAGTGAACTGGTGCGTCGTCGCGAGACTTTTTTCACTGCGGCACACAACCTTCTTCAGCCCGGGCCGGTACTGACCGATCACTGCAGCACGACCCGCCCGCGTTTCGCCCGATGTTCAACCCCTTTCGCCGCTCGCCGCCGGCCGCGCCGGCCACGCCCGACGAGACCTGGATCCGCCGCATCGCCGATTCGCAGGACCGCGCCGCCCTGGCCGAGCTGTACCGCGAGTACCAACCCAGGTTGGTGCGCTTTCTCAGTCGCGTGACACGCCACGACTCGCTGATTGAGGAAGTCGTCAACGACACGCTGTGGATCGTCTGGCAGCGCGCGGCCGATTACCGCGGCGAGGCGCGGGTGTCGACCTGGATCTTGGGCATCGCCTACCGGGTGGCCATGAAAGCCCTGCGCGATCAGGCCGATCCCTGCTGGGGGGCCGGCGACGACACCGACCTCGACACCCTGCTGGTCAGCGACCCGCGCCCCGACCGCGAACTGCGCGACTGGCTCGCCAAGGGCCTGGCCAAGCTCCCTGCGGACCAGCGTCTGACGGCAGAACTGGTGTACGGCCAGGGCCACACGCTGGAAGAGACCGCCACCATCATGGAGTGCCCGGTGGGCACCGCGAAGGCCCGGTTGTTCCACGCCCGCGTCAGGTTGCGCAACCTGCTCCCCGACCTGGCCGGCGAACCCGAAGCCGCCCGCGCCGAAGGCACCCACGATGAAACCTACTGACATGCGCATCCACCAGGAGACCTGGGGTCTGCTGCCCTGGCTGGCCAATGGCCGCGCCGACACGGCGCAACACCACCGGGCCGAAGCCCATCTGGCCGACTGTGTCGACTGCCGCGCCGAGCTGGCGCGCGAACAATTCCTGGCCACCGCGATGGCCCAGCCCAGCGTGCCCGGCCCCGATCTGTCACAAGGCTTGGCACGGCTGATGCAGCGGCTGGACCAGGCCACCCCGGCTCGGCCGCAGCGGCCCTGGCTGACCATCGGCTCGGGGCGCAGCGCGACGATCCGCCTGTCCACTGCTGCCGTGCTCGGGGCGCTGCAGCTTGCCTTGTTCGCGGCTGCTGCGGTCTGGTGGTTGCGCACCTCGACGCCGGCCGCCGGCAGCGCCAGCGGCTACCAGACCCTGACCCAGGCTCCGGCCAGCGCGGCGCCGGTCGGGCCGGGCTTGCGCGTCGTGTTCCACGGCGGGCACCCGATCAGCGAGCTGCAGGCCTTGCTGGTTGGGCACGGCCTCGTGATCGTCAGCGGCCCGACCGAGGCCGGTGTCTTCACGCTCGCCTCGGCCGCAACGCAGCCCGCGCGCAATCTCGACGCACTCGCCGCCGAGCTGCGCCGCTCGCCGGCCATCGCCTTCGCCGAGCCCATCGGCGCGGCGGCTGCGCGGTGAACTGGCGCCGTCGCCTGGCGCGACTGGCCCTGGTCGGCACGCTCGCCGGCGCGCTCGCGCCTGTCTCTGTTCAGGCTGAGCTTGTCGAAGCCCCTGACCCTTCGACAGGCTCCGCGCGAACCGAGCCACCTGTTCCACCGCTGATCGGCGGCGCGCCCGCCGGCGAGGCGAGCCGTGTGGTCGTCATCGCGGTGGCCAACGAGGTGGGCGAGCTGCCGCTGTCGTCCGGCACGACACCCGGGCTGTACGCCAAGAAACCGGGTTATGTCGCCGGCCTCCGCGCCGAGGCCTTGATGAAAGAGGTCGCCCGCACGCACGGACTGCGGCCTCTCGATGCGTGGCCGATTCGCTCGCTCGGCTTGCACTGCGCGACCTTCCTGATCCCCGACGGCGCCTCGCRCAGCGAGGTGCTGGCTGCGCTCGCGCGCGACCCGCGCGTGGTGCTGACGCAGCCGCTAAACGAGTTCGGCACGCTGGGTGAGCCGGCCGCGACGCCAACGGTGCCAACGACGACGCAGCCGGCCATCGTCAACAAGCTGGACCTGCCCTACAACGACCCCTACCTGCCGCTGCAGCGTGGCCTGCTTGGCCTGGGCGTGCCGCAGGCGCATCGCTGCGCGCGCGGCGATGGCGTGCGCGTCGCCGTGATCGACACCGGCATGGACACCAGCCACCCGGATCTGGCGGGTGTGCCGACCGCCACCGCCAACTTCGTCGACCACGATACCGCCCGCTTCCAGCGCGACCACCACGGCACCGAAGTGGCCGGGCTGATCGCCGCGCAGCCGGGCAACGCGACCGGCATCGTCGGCGTCGCACCCGGTGCGCGGCTGATCGCCTTGAAGGCCTGCTGGGAACGCAGCGACGGCAGCGCGAGCTGCAACTCCTTCACGCTGTCGCAGGCGCTGGCGGCGGCGATCGACCGCGGCGCCCAGGTCGTCAACCTCAGCCTCGGCGGCCCGGCCGACGAGCTGCTGACCAAGTTGCTGCGGGTCGCGCTGGCTCGCGGCATGGTGGTCGTCGGTGCGATGCCGCCCGGCGGCGCGCGCGACGGTTTCCCACTTGGCGTGCCGGGGGTCATCGCGGTGCAAGACGCCGCCGCGCCCACAGCCGGTGTGCTCGGCGCGCCGGCGCGCGAAGTGCTGACGCTGATGCCCGATGGCCGCTACGACTTCGCCAGCGGCACCTCGATGGCCGCCGCGCATGTCAGCGGCCTGGCCGCACTGCTGTTGCAGCACCACCCCGGGTTCGACGGCCCGCGCATCGAGAAGCTGCTGCGTGAACAAGATGGCCTCCAGCCCGCCGTGCCGTTGAACGCCTGCCACGTGCTCGAAGCCATCGAGCCGCGCTGCCGCTGCAGCTGAATTCGTCTCGGCTCGTTCACTTCACAAACATCAAGTTTCGTTTCGCCGGCTTCCGGCGACAACCGTTTCGGGCCGCGGCGGTACCTACGGGGCAATGACGCAATGCGATGAATGCAACGCGTCGTCAGCCAAGCCACCGCCCATGATCGCCTGTCGCATTCCCCGCCCTGCCGAGCACGCGCCAAACGCCGCGGCGCTGGGCTGTTGGCTGGGCGTCTCACTCGTCGGCCTCGCGCTGTTGCCTGCAGGCAGCGCATGGCGCTCGCTGTGGCTCGCCCCTTGGTGCGAAGAGGTGGTGTGGCGCTGGGGCCTGCAGGTGCCGCTGGCTCGCCGCTTCGGCCCACATGCGGCCGTGTGGCTGAGCGCCGCGGCCTTCGGCCTTGCGCACCTCTTGTTCGCGCGCGACCAGGCTGATGCCTGGCGTGCAGCGGCCACCGCACTGCCGGCCGCGTGGATCGGCATGGTGTTCGCGCGCAGCGGCCGGCTCGCGCCCTGCGTGGCCTGGCATGCCGGCTTCAACTTCGTGTGGCTCACCGCCCATGGCCCTTGATGGCCCAAACCATGTTCACCCGTGTAATCAATTATCAATACTGACCCATGGAGAAGACCACGTCATGACTTCCCGCAACCTCTGGCTCGCATTGGGGCTGGCCGCCGCGCTGGCGTGGCCCTTCGCCAGCCACGCCGCCGACCCGGTCCTGGGCACGACCAAGTTCTCGCAGAACTGCTCGGGGTGCCACTCCGTGGCCTCCACCGCCACCATCGACCGCGGCCGCAACAGCCCGTCGATGATTCGCACGGCAATCAACAACGTCGGCGCCATGTCGGGCCTGTCGTCGCTGTCCACCACCGACCTGGAGGACATCGCCGCCTACCTCGGCAATGCGCCGAGCTCGCTGAGCTTCGCCCAGACGACAGTCGGCCAGACCAGTGCGACGCAGACCATCACCGTGCGCGCCAGCCGGACGGCGGCGCTCAGCAACCTAGCGGCCAGCGTCAGCGGCGATTTCGCGCGCAGTGGCGGCACCTGCGGCAGCTCGTTGGCTGCCAGCGGCAGCTGCACGATCAGCGTCGCCTTCACGCCCACCGCCGCAGGCAGCCGCAGCGGCACGCTGAGCATCAGCCACAGCGGGCTGACGACCGCGGTGCCGATCAAGCTGTCGGGCACCGGCCTGGCTGCCGCCGCGCCGACGATCTCGCTCGACGCCAGCAGCTTCGCCTTCGGCAACCAGACGGTCAACACTACCAGCAGCGCCAAGACGCTGACCGTCAGCAACACCGGCAACGCGGCTCTGAACTTCGGCGCCATCACGCTCGGCGGTACTGCCGCAGCTGACTACAACACCACCGGTAGCTGTGCGGTCGGCACACCGGTCGCCGCGGGCGGCTCGTGCACGTTGAGCCTGCGCTTCACGCCCAGCACCACCGGCAGCCGCAGCGCCTCGCTGACGCTCGCGTCCGACGCGTCCAACGGCAATGCCACCGTGTCGCTCAGCGGCACCGGCCAGGCCGTGGCCACGCCGCAGGCGAGCCTCGCTCCGGCCAGCCTGGCGTTCGGCAGCGTCACCGTCGGCAGCAGCTCGACCGCACGGACCGTGACACTGACCAACAGCGGCAGCGCCACCCTGAGCATCAACGCCATCACCGCGGCCAGCCCGTTCAGCGCCAGCCACGCCTGCGGCAACACGCTGGCCGCCGGCGCAAGCTGCGCGATCAATGTGGTCTTCACACCCAGCGGCGCCGGCGCGGCCAGCGGCAGCCTGAGCGTGAGCAGCAACGCGAGCGGTTCGCCGCACAGCGTGGGCTTGACCGGCACCGGCGTGCTGGCCACTTCCGGCGACCTGCAATGGACCGACGGCACGGCGATCGACTTCGGCAGCATCACCGTCGGCGACGACGCCACGACCCACACGCTGACCCTGTCCAACAGCGGCAACGGCACCGCCACGCTCGGTGACTTCACGCTTGGCGGCAGCAACGCAGCAGACTTCCGCATCGACGGCAGCTCCAGCTGCAGCGCGGGCCAGTCGCTGGTCGCCGGCGCGCAGTGCACGGTGGTCCTCGGCTTCACGCCCACGGCCACCGGCGCGCGCAGCGCGAGCCTGACGGCGAGCGCGAGCAACGCCAGCACGCCTGACGCTGTTGCGCTGGCAGGCACCGGCGTCGCGCCTGCGGCCCCGGCGCTGAGCTTGTCGGCCGAGTCACTTGCCTTCGTCGCGCCGGCCAGCGGCACCGCCGCCGCACAGACGTTGACGCTGACCAACACCGGCACCGCCGACCTGCACTTGAGCGCCCTCACGCTCAGCAGCGGCACGCGTTTCAGCGTCGGCAGCACAGGCGCTGGCAGTTGCGGTACGACGCCTGTTGCGCTGGCGGCTGGCACGAGCTGCACGCTCGCCATCTCCTGGGCCGGCACCGCCGCCGATGCCGACGAAACCGCCACGCTGACCTTGACTGGCGACATGCCAACCGGCAGTGCCACGGTGAGCTTGAGCGGCCAGGGCGGTGCCGACGAGCCCTCGAACCAAGGTGGTGGTGGCTGCACCTTGGGTGCCGGCACCGGCGCCGCCGATCCGCTGCTGATCTTGATGGCCGCGTTGGCCGGCGTCATCGCCTGGCGCCGTCGCCGCAGGGCCTGAGATGAACGTGAGCAAGGAGCAAATCATGAACGTCCCGCTGTCTCGCCGCGCACTGCTCCAGGCCACCGGCCTGGGCGCCGCTGCGCTCGTCCTGCCCCATGCCGCCCGCGCCCTTGAAGCCGGCCAGGCCTTGCCGATCGCCAGCGTGCCCGGCCCGGCGGGCCAGGCCGCGGTGCCGCTGTTCGACGGCAAGGCCCGCGCCACCTACATCGACTTCTGGGCCTCGTGGTGCGGGCCGTGCCGGCAGTCGTTCCCGTGGATGAACCGCATGCAATCGAAGTTCGGGCCCCAGGGCCTGCGCGTGGTCGCGGTCAACGTCGACAGCCAGCCGGCCGAGGCGCAGCGCTTTCTCGCGCAGTGGCCGGCGCAGTTCACGCTGGCCTTCGACCCCACGGCCGAGGCGGCGCGCCGCTTCGGCATCAAGGCGATGCCCAGCTCGGTGCTGCTCGGTGCGGACGGCAAGGTCCTCGCCACGCATGCCGGCTTTCGCGACGACGACATCGCCCCGCTCGAGGCGCGCATTGCCGCCGTGCTCGGCGCCTCCTGAACGATTGGACCCATCACCGATGAACCGTTCACTCTCTGTCCGCCTCTTCGCGGCCGCACTCGCCGCCGCAGCCCTTGCCGGCTGCGCGCTGCAACCACCTCAACCCTGGGAAAAGCGCGCGCTCGCCAAACCCGAGATGACGATGGCCGGCGACCCGCTGGCCGACCGCTTCGACCAGCACATCTACGCGAGTAAAGAAAACGCCTCCGGTGGATACGGAGTAGGCGGAGGCGGTTGTGGCTGCAATTGACTCCTCGTTTGGCGGCGTACTCGCCGCCGCATTGCTGTTGCCTGGCGTGCTGGCACCAGCAGCGCACGCCGAGACCGCGCCCGAGCAAGGCGTGGTGGCGCTGAAGCTCTCCAACTACCGCGACTGGCAGCCGGGGCTGGACCGCGTCAAGGTCAATGCGCCGTCGATCTACGTACTGGCCCCGCTGGACGCGCATTGGTCGCTTGAAGGCTCGCTCGTCAACGACGCGGTCTCGGGCGCCTCGCCGCGCTATCACAGTGCCATCTCGGGCGCATCGAAGATGGACGACTCGCGCACCGCGGGTGACGTCAAGCTGACCCATTACGCCGACCGTCAGGCCTGGTCCGTCGGCGCCGCCAGTTCGTCCGAGCACGACTACCGCTCGAACACGCTGTCGGGCGAGTGGCGCATTGCCAGCGACGACAACAACCGCACCTGGAACCTGGGGCTGGCCTACAGCGACGACGAGATCGGCTCGACCAACGACCCGACGCTCGACGAGCGCCGTCGCACCTGGCAGCTGATGGCCGGCGTCACGCAGGCCTGGACCTCGGTCGACCTGGTGCAGCTCAACCTCGGTGCGAGCTTCGGCCGCGGCTACTACTCCGATCCCTACAAGTTCCCCGACGCACGGCCCGACGAGCGGCGCCAGACCACCGCGCTGCTGCGCTGGAACCACCATCTCGAGTCGATCGGCGCCACGCTGCGCACCAGCTGGCGGGTCTACGACGACAGCTGGGGCGTGCGTGCCCACACGCTGGATGCCGCCTGGGTGCAGCCGGTGGCCGAGGGCTGGACCGTCACGCCGATGCTGCGCTACACGACGCAGCGCGCCGCGCGCTTCTACTACGACCCGGTCTACGACGCCACGCTCGGCGCGCCCTTTCCGTCCGGCTTCAGCAACCTGACCCATTACTCGGCCGACCAGCGCTTGTCAGCCTTCGGCGCCGCCACCGCCGGGCTGCGGGTGGACTGGCAGGTCGACCGCCAGTGGAAGCTGGACCTGAGCTACAGCCGCTACGAGCAGCGCGGCGACTGGCGACTGGGCGGTGACGGCTCGCCTGGCCTGGCGCCGTTCTCGGCTCGCTGGTGGCAGCTCGGTCTTTCCCGCGCCTTCTGACAACCATGACCGACGCTCACCTCGACCACGACGGCTGGCATCTGCGCTTCGGCGCAATGGCCTCGCACTGCGAGATCGTCGTCGCCGGAGACGACGCCGTGGCGCGCCACGCGGCGCACGAAGCCATGGCCGAGGTGCGGCGCATCGAGGCCAAGTACTCGCGCTACCGCAGCGACAGCGTCGTCTCGCGCATCAACGCCGCGGCCGGCAGCGGCCAGGCCACGGCCATCGACACAGAAACCGTCGACCTGCTGGCTTTCGCCGACCAGTTGCACCGCCAGAGCGACGGCCTGTTCGACCTGACGAGTGGCGTGCTGCGAAAGGCCTGGGACTTCCGCACCGGGCATGTGCCCGCGCCGCACGAGCTGGACGCGTTGCTGCCGCTGGTGGACTGGCGCCGCGTCGTCTGGGACGAGCGCGAGCTGTTGCTGCCCGAGGCCGGCATGGAGCTGGACTTCGGCGGCATCGGCAAGGAGTACGCGGCCGACCGCGCACAGAGCTTGCTCGCCCAGGCCGGCGTGCACCGTGGCTTCGTCAACCTCGGCGGCGACCTGCGCGTGCTCGGGCCGCGGGCCGACGGCCGCCCCTGGCGCTTCGGCATCCAGCATCCGCGCGAGCTCGGTTCGCTGTGCGCCTCGGTCGAGCTGCGCGACGGCGCGCTGGCCACCAGCGGCGACTACGAGCGCTTCTTCATCACGGCCGAAGGCCGGCGCTGCTGCCACGTGCTGGACCCGCGCAGCGGCCAGCCGGTGACGCACTGGCAATCGGTCAGCGTGGTGGCCCCGGTCTGCGCCGCGGCCGGCGCGCTGGCCACGATCGCGATGCTGCTGGGCTCCGATGGCACGGCCTTTCTGCGCAACCAGGGCGTGGCCTTCCTGGCCATCGACGCCGCCGGCCGCGTCGACTCCAACGAGATCCTTCCCTTCACCCCCGCACTCCCCGCCTTTCCCGCACACACCGCTTCCGTCTGCACTCCATGAACACCCTGCTGCTCACCTGGACCCGGCGCCTCGCCGCTGGCCTGCTCGCCGCGGCTGCGCTGCTGCCCGCGGCGCGCGCCGCCGACGAGACCTTTCTCGACCCGACCGAGGCCTTCCGGCCGCAGGTCACCGTCGGTGCCGATCACGCGCTGCAGATCCGCTTCGTGATCGCGCCGGGCTACCACCTGTACCGCGAGCGCTTCACGCTGCAGCATGCCGACGCGGCGCTCCCATCACTGCCGGCCGCCACGCTGCCGCCGGGCCGCGAGCACTTCGACACCAACTTCAACCAGACGATGACGCTGTGGGAAGGCTCGGTGCAAGTGACCCAGGCGCTGCCCGTCGATCTGCAGGCGGCTGAGCTGACGGCGGGCTACCAGGGCTGCGCGGACCGCGGCCTGTGCTACCCGCCGCAGCACGGCACGGTGCACCTGGCGCGCGACGCGGCTGGCGCCTTGACGGCCGCGTGGGAGCCTGCGGGCGACCTGTTCGCAGCGCCCGCAACACCCGCAGCGGAAGCGCCGCCGGGGGCCGCACAGACGCCCGCCGCTGCTGCGGAAGGCGACGACAGCCACACCAGCGCGCTGTCGTCCGGCAGCCTGCTGAAGGTGGTGCCGATGTTCCTGCTCGGCGGGCTGCTGCTGTCGTTCACGCCCTGCGTGCTGCCGATGCTGCCCATCCTGTCGTCGATCATCGTCGGCCAGGGGGCGCCGGTGTCACGGCGGCGCGGCTTCACGCTGGCGTTGGCCTATTCGCTGGGCATGGCGCTGGTCTACACCGCCGCCGGTGTCGCGGCCGGTCTGCTCGGCTCGGGCTTTGCTGCCGCGCTGCAAAACCCCTGGGTGCTGGGTAGCTTCGCGGCATTGCTCGCGGTGCTCTCGCTGTCAATGTTCGGTGTCTGGGATTTGCAGATGCCGGCCGTGATCCAGCAGCGTGTCAACAACGCATCGAACCAGCTCTCGGGTGGTCGCCACCTGGCCGTGTTCGCGATGGGCGGGCTCTCGGCGCTGCTGGTAGGCCCCTGCGTGGCCGCGCCGCTGGCCGGGGCGCTGGTCTACATCAGCCAGACGCGTGATGTGCTGCTCGGCGGTGCCGCGTTGTTCGCGCTGGCCGCCGGCATGAGCGTGCCGTTGCTGCTGCTGGGCCTGTCAGCTGGCAGCCTGCTGCCGCGCGCTGGCCGCTGGATGGAGCAAGTCAAAACCTTCTTCGGCTTGATGCTGCTGGCGGTCGCGCTGTGGCTGGTGTCGCCGGTACTGCCGGCGCCAGTCCTCATGTTCGTGCTCGGCGCGGGCGTGCTCGCTGCCGTGCTCACGCTTGGCGCGTTCGACGCCGGCACCTGGCGCCTGTGGCGTGGGGTGGGCGGCGTGGCGGCGCTGTGGGGTGTGGCGCTGATGGCCGGCGCGCTGTCGGGCGGTGACAGTGTGGTGCAGCCGCTGCGCCATCTGGCCCGCGCCGGTAGCGCGGTCGTCAACACCGCGGTCGCTGCGACCACCGAAGGCCCGAGCTTCCAGCGCATCACCAGCGTGCAGCAGCTGGACGACGCACTGCGCACGGCCGGCCGGCCGGTGGTGCTGGATGTCTATGCCGACTGGTGCGTCTCGTGCAAGGAGATGGAGCACCTGACCTTTCGCGACACCGCTGTGCGGCCGCGGCTGGAGCGCGCGCTGCTGCTGCAAGCCGACGTGACGGCCGACAGCGCCGATGCCAAGGCGCTGATGAAGCGCTTCAGCCTGTTCGGCCCGCCGGCGGTGATCTTCTTCGACGAGCGCGGCACCGAGGTCGCCAGCGCCCGCACCATCGGCTTCGAGAAGGCCGAAGCCTTCGCCCGCCGCCTCGACCACGCCAAGCTTTGAGATGACGACCTTGACCACCCACGCCCAAGTCCTGATCCTCGGCTCCGGCCCCGCCGGCTACTCGGCCGCCATCTACGCGGCTCGCGCGAACCTGAAGCCGCTGCTCGTCACCGGCCTGGCCCAAGGCGGCCAGCTGATGACCACCACCGACGTGGACAACTGGCCCGCCGATGTGATGGGCGTGCAAGGCCCCGAGCTGATGCAACGCTTCCAGCAACACGCCGAGCGATTCCAGACCCAGATCGTGTTCGACCATATCAACGAAGTCGATCTGTCGCAGCGGCCCTTCAAGCTCAAGGGCGATTCAGGTGCCTACACCTGCGA
>NZ_JBFUGE010000175.1:0-11481 GCF_056403075.1 Ideonella sp. P3_A4
CGTCGAATTCGACGGCCACAACGGCAGCTTCAAGCGTGTCCTCGTGCCCGAGGGCAGCGGCGGGTTGTCGGGAATCCAGAACCTGACCGTCAGCCCGGACGGCAAGAAGATCTACGCCAGCAGCTGGTCCAACAGCAAGATCCTGAGCTACGACGCCGGGACCGGCGCGTTCCTCGGCACCTTCATCGACACCGGCGTCGGCGGTCTGGCCAACCCGGATCAGGTGGTGTTCGGCCCCGACGGCAACTTCTACGTCAGCAACCGGTTCCGGGCCGTGATCGGTCGCTACAACGGGCAGACCGGCGCCTTCATCGACAACTTCGTCAAGGACAACCGGCTCGGCGGCTTCGTCGCCTTCACCTTCGGGCCCGACAAGAACATCTATGCCAGCGAGTTCAACGGTCCGCAGGTGGTGCTGCGTTTCAGCGGCGCGACCGGCCAGTTCATCGATGTGTTCACCAAAGGCAGCCCGCCGCTGGACTCGGCTACGTCCGGCACTGTGTTCGGCAAAGACGGCAACATGTACGCCAGCCGGTTCCATGCCGACCTGATCCAGCGCTACAACGGCAGCAGCGGTCAGTTCATGGACACCTTCGTTCCGGCCCACAGCGGTGGGCTGGATGTGCCCGACTACCTGACCTTCGGCCCGGACGGCGATCTCTACGTTGCCGCAGCGGGCAGCGGCGCGATCCTGCGCTACAACGGCACCACCGGCGCCTTTGTCAGCGTCTTCGCGACTAACCCAGGCCTTCTCCCCAAAGGCCTGGTATTCGTCGACGCCGGGACACACGTGGCGATGTGTGACGGCCTGGTCGCCACCATCGTGGGCGGGGCGGACGACGACGTGCTGGTCGGCACCGAGGGTGACGACGTGATCGCCGGCCTGGGCGGCAACGACATCATCTACGGCCTGGGTGGCAACGATGTGATCTGCGGCGGAGCCGGCAACGACATCATCTACGGCGGCCCCGGCGATGACCGCCTGTTCGGCGGTCCCGGCGACGACGTGATCTACGGCGACGAAGGCAACGACCAGCTGTCCGGCGGCAAGGGCCGCGACGTGCTGATCGGCGGCCCCGGCATCAACAAGCGGCTGCACCGGCGCTGAACGACCTCGCCTCGAATCGCCATCGAGGCATCAAGCACTGGCCGGCGTGGGCGCCAGCCAGTGCCTTGCCGCCAACACGATCGGCATCGCGACCAGGATCAGGTGGGTGCACCAATCGGCCACCGTCCACGGCCACCAGTCGGAAGGTGTTCCGGCACGCGACAACGGCAGCACCACGTGGTGCATCGCCATCAGCAGCACCACGCCATAGGCCAGGCCCACCAGCGGCCAGGGCCAGCGCAGCAGCGCCGGCACTCGCTGCGCCACCAGCACGAAGGCGGTGGCCATGCCGAGCGCGATGAAGATGTGCAGGGCCACGCCCAGCAGCGCAGTGGCCAGGCCACCTGCAATCGCCGCCTCGCGGCCCAGCAGACCGGATGCCACGCTCTGGAAAACGCGCTGCGGCGACACGCCCTTCGCCACGCCCCAGAAGATGCTGGCCAGCAGGCCGTCGTTCAATGCGGCAATGCCGCCGCCCACCAGGATGGCCATCCATGTCGCTTGGTTCATTCGGCTCCTCTCAGTCGTGTTCACAGTTCACTGGCGGCGCGGCCCAACTGCCTCGCCGCCACTTCGATCTCGCTCGGCGACAGCGCCGCAAAGCCGAACAGCAAGCCCGGCTGCGCCGGCGGCCGGATGTAGTGCTGTGCCAGCGTGTAGACCCCCACGCCGCGCAAGCGCGCCGCTTCGATCAGCTCGTCTTGCCTCGTCGCGGCGCGGCCCTTGAGCCGGCCCACGACATGCATGCCGGCGTGGCTGTCGTGCAGCTCCAGCCAGTCGGCGCCATGCTGCTGCATCGCCGAGAACAAGGTATTGCGCCGCGCCCGCAGTGCGCGCACCACGCGGCGCAGGTGGCGCTCGAAAGCGCCGGTTTCCATGAAGTGGGCCAGCGCCGCCTGCTCGATGGCCGGGCAGCCCAGGTCCATCAGGCGCTTGGCGGTGACAAAGTCTTCGCGCAACGCCGGTGGCAACACCATGTAGGCCAGCCGGATCGATGGCGCCAGCACCTTCGAGAAGCTGCCGACGAAGATCACCCGCCCTTGCCGGTCCATCGCCTTCAGCGCGGCCACCTGGCGACTGTCGTAGCGCAGCTCGGCGTCGTAGTCGTCCTCGACGATCCAGGTGTCGTGGCGGGCGGCATAACGCAGCAGTTCCTGCCGCCGCCGCTGCGACATCACCGCCCCGAGCGGAAACTGGTGCGACGGCGTCACGAACACCAGCCCGGGCCGGCGCTCGGGCAGTTCGTCGACCATCAGGCCGGACTTGTCCACCGCCACGCCGACCAGCTTGGCACCATGGGCCAGAAAGGTGTGGCGGGCCGAGAAGTAGCCCGGGTCCTCGACCACCGCAGTGTCGCCCTCGTCGAGCAGCACCCGTGCGGAGAGCGCCAGCGCCTGCTGGGTGCCGGCGACGATCAGCACCTGGTCAGGCGTCGCGTCCACGGCGCGGCGGCTGCGCAGGTACTTGCATACCGCCTCGCGCAGCGCCGGCGCGCCGGCCATCGGCGGGTAGCCCATCGGCGTGTACAGCGCCGCGCGGGCCAGCACGTTGCGCCATTGCTCGGGCAGCAGCGCATCTGCAAACGGCTCACCGTACTGCAGGCTGTAGCGCACGCCCTGGTGCCGGCGCCAGGCCGGAAAGTCGTGCAGCAGCTCGCGCGCACGCCGCGCATAGGCCGAGGGCGCCGGCGTGGCGCCGTGCGGTGACAAGGTCGCCGAGCCATTGGTGGGTGCGCTGTCGTGGCCGTTGGCGTGCACGAAGCTGCCCGCCCCCACCCGCCCCTCGACCAGCCCTTGCGCGCCCAGGTGCTCGTAGGCGGCACGCACGGTGTTGCGCGCCAAGCCCAGCGTCTGCGCCAGGTCGCGCGTGGGCGGCAAGCGCGTACCGCTGGCCAGCCGGCCCTGCTGCACGGCGCTGCGGATCGCGCGACTGAGCTGCAGGTACTGGGGTCCGTCGCCGTCGAGGTCTAGGTGCATGGCGGGGATGGTGCTGGTGACACGAGTGCTGCGGCCTCACAGCGTACAGCGCGCCCAGCTCGCATTCAGCGTGCGGCCGGTCTCGTCTTGCGCCCACACCACCAGCTCCAGTTCGGCCGGTGTGGGTTGCGGCAGCGCCAACTGCGCGCGCCACGGGCCCGTCCCCGCCACCGGCCCCGCTGCGGTGCGCACCACATGCTCGTGGCGCAGCGTGACACCGCGGTTTTCGCCTTGCGACACCGGCGACACCAGACCGCCTTCGAGCAGCACAGCCTGCAGCTGAATCGGCGGCGTGCCGGGCGCCGTCTGGGCACGCAACTCGAAGCGCAGATGGCCACCCTCACGTGCCAGGTCTTGCAGCACCAGTGACACCGCCGGCGTCTGCGCGGCTTGGCGAATCAGGCGCGAACGCAACGCCCGCTCGTCGCGCCAGGCGGCAAACGCCACGCCGTCGACAAAGACCTGCGGCGTGACCACCGCTGGCACGCCACCAGCCGCCACCAGGCCCTTCTGCCGCTGCGACGACGCGGGCAGCGCAAAGCGGTCGACCCAGCCCAGGCTGTCGAAGTAGTCGACGTGCCAGACCACCGGCACCAGCTCCGGCCCCGGCTGAAAGGCGCCGAAGCGGCGCTCGGCCGGCGGGCAGCTGTCGCAGCCCTCCGAGCTGTACAGCTCGGCCAGCACGATGTGCGCACCCGGCGGCGCCATCCGGCAGGCCAGCGCCGCGGGGCCCAGGTCCTGCGCGCCGGCCACGGCAAGGCCGTGCGGTGTCGCAGCCGCAATCAGCAGGCAGAGCGTGCCGAGCATCGGGTCAGAAGCGAACATTGGCGCGCAGGTAGACGAAGCGGCCACGCGGGTCGACATAAGTCGGGTCATAGCCGGCCTGGAAGAAAGCCTGGCCGCCGTTGTTGGTGTACGGCGGGTCGGTGTCCAGCAGGTTCTTCACGCCCAGCCCCAGATCGAGCGTGCGGCTGAACTGGTAGGTCGCCAGCAGGTCGTAGGTCGTGTAGTCGCTGACACGGCGCGGTTTGAAGGCCGGGTCCTCGGTGTCTTCGAAGGTACCGGGCACGTCCTTGTAGCCGGTCTGGAAGTTCTGCGCGAAGGTCGCCGACCAGGGGCCCGAGCGCCAGTTCAGCGCCAGGTAGTGCTTCCAGCGCGGGATGATGCCGGCCGCGTTGGCACTGGCCAGGCTGTTGGCATCGGCGATGCCGTCCGAGAAGGTGCCGTCGGGCGCTTGCACGTCGTACTTCAGGAAGTAGGTGCCGCTCAGGCTGATGCCCAGATCGCCGATCGGCAGCTTGGGCCAGCGCAGCTTGGCGTCGATGTCCAGGCCGCGGATCTTGCTTTGACCCAGGTTGATCTGGCGCTGGTCGATCTCGATGATCGGCCCGGGCAGGTTCGGGAACGCGTTGTCCGGCGGGCCTCGCCGCACCAGGTTGCCGAAGCGGTCGAGGTCGCCCAGGATGTTGGCCACCGGCACACCGGCGACGATGGTCTTGCTGAGGTGAATGTCGAAGGCGTCGATGCCAAGCGACAAGCCCGCCGCCGGCTCGACCACGAAGCCCAGCGTGGTGTTGCGGCTGCGTTCGGGCTCCAGCGCCGCGTTACCGCCGGCCAGGATCGGGAACTGCGTCTGGCAGTCGTTCGAGCTGTTGTTGCCGTCGATGCCGCAGCGCAGCGGGTCGCTCTGGCCGTTGGCGGTGACGCCGGTGACCTGTGGGCCGAACAGGTCGGTCAGGCTGGGGGCCCGAAAGCCACGGCCGACCGAGCCGCGCAGCAGCAGCTCGCGCATCGGCTGCCAGCGCACGCTGGCCTTCGGCGTGGTGGCCGAGCCCGAGCCTTCGTAGCGGTCGTGGCGCACGGCGAAGTCCAGCTCCAGGCCCTTCATCAACGGCGCGTTGAGTTCTGCGAACACCGCCTTGACCTGGCGGTCCTTGTCGACCGGCAGGAAGTTGCCGCCGAAACCGGTGATGTCACCCGACTGGATGGTCAGGCTGGGCGACGACTCGAAGGCCTCGCGCCGCAGCTCGCCGCCCAACGCAAGCGCCAGTGCCCCGCCGGACAGGCTGGTCAGCTCGGTCGAGCCCTTGGCCGAGAGGCTGCTGAGGCTGGTCTGGTTGACGTAGGCGTTGCCGCGGAACTGTGTCGCTTCGATCTCGGCCAGCACGTCCGGCGTGTTGGGGCCGAAGAAGTTGACCCGCCCGCTGTTGAGCAGCGGCAGGATGCCCAGGTACGACGGGTAGCCGCTGTTGACGCGCTCGGTCACCTTCGATTGGCTGTGCAGCAGCGCGGTATCGAAGTCCCAGCTGCCCAGCGTGCCGCGCACGCCGAGCAGGCCGCGCACCGGCTCGACGATGTCGGTCAGGTCACGGTCGCCGGTCAGGATCGAGCGGTAGCGCACCAGCAGGTCGGGCAGCGGGTCGCCCGGTTCGAGTTGCGCACGCACGAAGTCAGTCGGGTAGTACTGCGTGCCGGGCCGCAGCACGATGGTGGCGTTGCCGTTGTACGGCGCCACGTTGAACAGCGGATGGTTCGGCGGCAGCGCGAACTGGTCCGAGATCGGCACCGGCTGGATCACCGTGTGGATCGTGTTGCGGCCGAAAGACAACTCACCGAAGGCTTCGATGTCGGGGTTCAGCGGCACGATCGCACTGGCCATGAAGCCGACGCGCTCGGTCGGCGGCACCAGTTGCACCGACGGTGCGGGGTCGTAGCGGCACACGGCCGGGCCGAACAGCGGGCTGGACACCGAGGGGTCGCACTCCGGCGCCATCGGGTTGTAGCTGTGGCCGTTGAAGAAGATGTTGGCCGGGAAGGCATTGCCCGAGGTCGTGTCGTTCAGGTGCTTGACGTTGACGCTCGACTTGGCGAAATCGCGGTCGCGGCCGCGCAGGCCCTCTTCCTTCTGGTAGGTGCCGATCAGCGTGATGTTGTAGCCGTCGACCGCCGATTCACCATGGCCCCACAGCACGCTGACGCGGCTGATCGAGCCACCGCCCTGCGTCGAGTTGCCGTATTCGAGGCCGACTTCGGCGCCGTGGTAGTCACGCCGCAGCACGAAGTTGATGACGCCAGCCACCGCGTCACTGCCGTAGACCGCCGAGGCGCCGTCCTTCAGCACCTCGACGCGCTCGATGGCGGCCAGCGGGATCGAGTTGACGTCCACCGAGACGCTGTCGCCGATGGCGCCGAACGCGCTCACACGCCGGCCATTGATCAGGATCAGCGTGCGCGTGCCCGACAGTCCGCGCAGCGATGCGCTGGAGATGCCGCCGGTTGTTGCGCCGGCGGCCATCGAAGCGGTGACCGCACCGCCGCTGGTGGTTGCGGCAATGCGGGTCAACAACTGCTCGACATTGGCCGCGCCGGACGACTGGATCTCTTCGCGCCGGATCACCTGCACCGGCAGCGCGGTCTCGGCCTCGATGCGCTTGATCGACGAGCCGGTGATCTCCACGCGCTGCGGCTTGGCCTCGGGCTCCGCTGGAGTGGCCGGTTGCGCCCATGCCGAGCCCATGGCCCACATGCCGACGGCCCATGCCAGTGCATGGGCCAAAGGAGTCGGGTGGAAGAGGCGGCTGGGGGCGCGGCGGCGGCGTTGCGGCATCGTGACTCTCCTGCAGTGGTGTGTGATGCCGCAAATTCTGGGAGTGGCCCAATCGCCCGCAGGGGCCCAATTCGGGCGCAGCGATTGGGCCCAATCAGCCCCCAAGTGRTGTTCTGAAAACCTTGCCGCCGGTGCTGAACGCCGGGCTGCCTACACTGGGCGCCGAGTGCCCGCTGTCACGCCCCGCTGGCCCGGTTGAAAGGTTCCGGGCCGCCCGTTCGACGAACAGCCTGAGCACGAGGCGGAAGCCGCCTTCCCGCCCGACTGGGCCCAACACCTTGAAGTGAGCTGTTTCTCATGAGTCACTCGCACGACGACCCGCGCTACCCGGTTCAAAAGACCGACGAGGAGTGGCGGGCGCAACTCAGCCCCGGCGAATACGCGATCGCCCGCCACGCTTCCACCGAACGCGCCTTCACCGGCCGCTTCTGGGACCACTGGGAAAGCGGCGTTTACAAATGCGTCGGCTGTGGCGAAACGCTGTTCGAATCGGGCACCAAGTTCGACGCCGGTTGCGGCTGGCCGAGCTACTGGCAGGCGGTGGACGACGGCCGCGTCGAGCGTGTGGTCGACCAGACGCACGGGATGACCCGCGTCGAGGTGCGCTGTGCCAAGTGCGGCTCGCACCTGGGCCATGTGTTCGACGACGGCCCGGCGCCGACCGGCGAGCGCTTTTGCATCAACTCGGCAGCCATCAACTTCGACGCAGCCAAGTGATCGGTCGCCGCCATGGGCGGACCTGGGGGCCGGGTCATGCAGCCGAGTAGACTCCGGCCCGCGCCTGCCGCCGGTGGGCGAGTTCGCCTGTTTTCATGAAGCTGCTGCTCGACTTCCTGCCCCTGGTCTTGTTTTTTGTGACCTTTCGCTACACGGAAGGCAACCCGGACGAGGCAGCAGCCTTTGCGACCGAACACTTCGGCCAGTTCATGTCCGGCGGCACCGTCGCGCCCGACCAGGCGCCGGTGCTGCTGTCGACCATCGTCGTGATCCTGGCCACGCTTGGCCAGGTCGCTTTCCTGAAGCTGCGCGGGCGCCGCGTCGACCTGATGCTGTGGGTCAGCCTGTGCCTCGTGGTGGTGCTGGGCAGCCTGACGATCTATTTCCACAACGACACCTTCATCAAGTGGAAGCCCAGCGGCCTGTACTGGACGCTCGGCCTCGTCTTCTGGGTCAGCCAGRCACTTTTTGGTAAGAACTTGTTGAAGAAGCTGATCGGCGAACAGCTCGAATTGCCCGAGCCGGTGTGGCGCCGTCTGAACCTCGCCTGGGTGCTGTTCTTCGGCTTCATGGGCGTGCTGAATCTCTGGGTGGTCTACAACTTTCCGACCAGCACCTGGGTCAGCTTCAAGGCATTCGGCACCACCGCGCTGATGTTCATCTTCTTCCTCGGCCAAGGCCTGTACCTCAGCAAGTACCTGCCCGACGAGGAAGAGGCCGCGCCGACGGCCGACAAACCCCGCGGCGAGCCATGAACAACCCCCATGTCACAGCTGCCGCGGTGCAGCAGCAATTGATGGCGACGCTGGCCCCGCAGGAACTGGAAGTGCGCGACGACAGCGCGGCCCATGCCGGGCACGCCGGCGCGCGCGAGGGCAGCCATTTGTCGGTGCGAATCGTCAGCGATCGCTTCAGCGGTTTGACACGTTTGGCGCGACATCGCCTCGTGTATGATTCTTTGAGCACTTTGATGCCGCAGGGCATCCACGCATTGGCGATTGACGCCCGTGCACCGGGTGAACCCTGAAGAAGTAGCTGGCGCAAACCGCCTGGTGTCCACGCAAGCCCCGTGCCGTGCGTTGCCTCCAGGTCGCGATTGACGCGGCGTGCCTGACAAGCAACCCCCTAGTTCCACAACGTTGACCCTCGTCACGAGTCACCATCTGAAGGCGACACGCATGAACCTGAAATCCACCGCCGTCCTGGCTGCCGCAGCCATTCTGTTGCCGCTCGCTGTGCAAGCGCAAAACGTGGCCACCGTGAATGGCAAGCCCGTTCAAAAGGCTCGCGTCGACATGCTGGTCAAGCAAGCCACCAAAGGCGGCCAGCCGGCCACGCCCGAGCTGCAGACGCGTGCCCGCGACGAAGTCGTGATGCGCGAAATCTTCGTCCAGGAAGCCGAGAAGAAGGGCATCCTGACCAGCGCCGCCTACAAGGAACAGATGGAGCTGCTGCGCCAGACCGTGCTGATCCGCGAGCTGTTCGAAGACTTCAAGAAGAAGAACCCGGCCACCGACGCTGAAGCCAAGGCCGAGTACGACAAGGTCAAGGCCGCGCAATCGGGCACCGAATACCGCGCTCGCCACATCCTGGTCGAGAACGAAGACGAAGCCAAGAAGCTGATCGCCCAGATCAAGGCCGGCGGCAACTTCGAAGAACTGGCCAAGAAGAACTCGAAGGACCCGGGCTCTGCCGAAAATGGCGGTGACCTCGACTTCGCCAAGCCCGACAGCTATGTGCCCGAGTTCAGCGCTGCGCTGACCGCACTGAAGAAGGGTGAAATGACCGAGACCCCGGTCAAGACCCAGTTCGGCTTCCACATCATCAAGCTGGAAGAAAGCCGCGAAGCGACCTTCCCGGCGTTCGACGAAGTCAAGCCGCAGCTGATGCAGCGCGTCGAGCAGACCAAGCTGCAGAAGTACCAGGACAACCTGAAGAWGGCCGCCAAGACCGACTACAAGTTCGCGCAGCAGTAAGCTGTTCCCGAACCACGACCAAGGCGCCCCACGGGGCGCCTTTTTCATGAGCCGAATTTGCTAGGCTGATTTTGTTCGGCCGCGGCGCGCCGATTCGAAGCGCCGTACGTTGTATCGTTCGCCGCGCCCATCCGGCCCCTCCACGGGCCCCCACACGGCCCGTACGCAACGACGCGTTGAAAGCCATGACGACCGACACCCAGCCCACCGCTTCGGCCCCCGCCCCCGTGAGCTTCGGCGAAGCCTTCGCCTACTGGCTCAAGCTCGGCTTCATCAGCTTCGGCGGGCCGGCGGGGCAGATCGCGATCATGCACGAGGAGCTGGTCGAGCGGCGCCGCTGGATCAGCGAGAACCGCTTCCTGCATGCGCTGAACTACTGCATGCTGCTGCCCGGCCCCGAGGCCCAGCAACTGGCCACCTACATCGGCTGGCTGATGCACCGCACGGCCGGTGGCATCGTGGCCGGTGGGCTGTTCGTGCTGCCCTCGCTGTTCATCCTGATCGGCCTGTCGTGGGTCTACATGGCCTATGGCCACGTGCCGGTCATCGCCGGCATGTTCTTCGGCATCAAGCCGGCCGTCACCGCGCTGGTGGTGCACGCGGCCTACCGAGTTGGCTCGCGAGCGCTGAAGAACGCGTGGCTGTGGGGCATCGCGGCGGCGGCCTTCGTGGCCATCTTTGCGTTGCAGGTGCCCTTCCCTTTGATCGTGCTGGTGGCCGGCGTCATCGGCTACTTCGGTGGCCGCTTCGTGCCAGACAAGTTCAGTGCCGGCGGGGGCCATGGCGCGGCAAACAAGCAGTACGGCACCGCCCTGATCGACGACCACACGCCGACCCCGCCGCACGCGCTGTTCAGCTGGGCGCACTTTCGCCGCGTCGTCGTGGTGTTCCTCGGCCTGTGGGCCGCGGCCATCAGCGGGCTGACCGCGCTCTACGGCTGGGACGCCGTGCTGACCCAGATGGCCTGGTTCTTTACCAAGGCCGCACTGCTGACCTTCGGCGGTGCCTACGCGGTGCTGCCCTACGTCTACCAGGGCGCTGTCGACCAATATCAGTGGCTCACCGCGACGCAGATGATCGACGGCCTGGCCTTGGGCGAAACCACGCCCGGCCCGCTGATCATGGTGGTGTCGTTCGTCGGCTTCGTTGGCGGCTGGACCAAGGCGATCTTCGGCAGCGACTCACTGTTCCTCGCCGGCGCCGCGGCAGCGACGGTGGTCACCTTCTTCACCTTCCTGCCGTCGTTCTTCTTCATCCTGCTCGGCGGGCCGTTCATTGAGTCGACCCACGGCAACCTGAAGTTCACCGCGCCGCTGACCGGCATCACTGCGGCCGTCGTCGGCGTGATCGTCAACCTGGCGGTGTTCTTCGCGTACCACGTGCTGTGGCCGCAAGGCCTGAGCGGGCCCTTCGACTGGCTGTCAGCGGTGATCGGCATCGGCGCAGCGCTCGCGCTCTTCCGCTTCAAGGTCGGCGTGATTCCGGTCGTGGCAGGCTCGGCGCTGGCCGGGCTGGCGATCAGCCTCGCGCGGCCGCTGCTGGGCTGACGATCGCTGCGGGTCAGGCGTCGAGCAGCCGCCCGGCCTCGATGTGCAGCTGGCGCTCGCAGCGCTCGGCCAAGGCGCGGTCGTGCGTCACCATCACCAGCGTGGTGCCGACCTCGCGGTTCAGCTCCAGCATCAGCGCCATCACTGTTTCGCCGGTTGCGAAATCGAGGCTGCCGGTCGGCTCGTCGGCCAGCAGCAGCCGCGGCCGCACGACGAAGGCGCGCGCCAGTGCGACGCGCTGCTGCTCACCGCCGGACAGCACCCGCGGGTAGTGAGACAGGCGCTGACTCAGTCCCACACGGCCCAGCATCTCGGTCGCCAGCAGGCGCGCATCGCGCCGGCCGGCCAACTCCAGCGGCAACATCACGTTTTCGAGCGCAGTGCGGTTGCCCAGCAGCTGGAAGCTCTGGAACACGAAACCGAGCTTGCGGGCACGTAAAGCCGCACGCGCATCCTCGTCGAGCGCGAACAGGTCTTCGTTCTCGATCACGACGCGGCCTTCGCTCGGCACGTCCAGCCCGGCCATCAGCGCCAGCAGCGTGCTCTTGCC
>NZ_JBFUGE010000176.1:0-11450 GCF_056403075.1 Ideonella sp. P3_A4
GCGCTGTTCCCCCGGGGGAACGTCGATCGCTCGACAGTGCCGTCGCAACCGACCCACGAAGCGGCCGGGCGGGGCGGGGTCCCGAGCGCGCGCTGAAGGCATCGCCCGGATCGGAAGCCCGCTCCACGACAGCTCGGCGATGTCATCCTTCATTTGTAGCCCCTAAGACTAGGTGCCAAGTTGGTTGGCTTCCCTGCTACAAATGACGCTGCAGTGGATGTCTTATGTGAGTTTGTCGCGTCGCCCCAGTAAGGGCAAGTCAGCGGCTTCTGGTCAACCGTCTGAGGTGAGGGACGAGTCGACAGGCCTGGCGCGTGAACTCTCGACTACAACGAAGTGCCAGGGAGAAGCTCTTGAACGTCTTATTGCGTGCGCTGATCAGCGCCACGTTGCTCATTCTTGCGTCTTGCGGCGGTTCCGATCAGCAGGAGCCGGCTTCAAGTGCTGCTTCGGCAGTTCAGAGAGGCGCCGGTCAGCGGAAGGCTGCACAACACGCCCCCTCGGTCATCAGGGTGCCGCCTTCTGTGGTCGTCACCCATTTTGAGGCGCGGCACGCAGCAATTTGCGGTGAGTACGCCGACTTCTCGGGTTCTTCAGCATCGGTCGCGAGCCAGTGGATGCAGGCCGACAAGGCATCTTGCGACTACCCCTCTCCGTTTCATGAAGAGTCCGGCTCGGTTCCTCTAAAGGGCGCAGTCCTCAGTGAGGACACCTATATCCTTGGCGGGGAATCCTCTGCCAGTTCAATACAGGTGGAGTGGTACGAAGGGCAAATCCCTGTAGGCTATGGTGGCCTTCCATACGGTACTGTCGCCTGCCCTTCTGGCTACGCGCCCTCTGATCCGGATCGCTTTGCATTGATAAATAGTGGTGAATGGTTCCTGGATACGCTCGCGCTAACCTGCGACTACGATCCAAAGATCGTTCTGCCTGAAAAAAATCGCGGAGTCCCTGACCACTGTCCCGTTGGCGACCCAATCAATCAAGCAACGGGCAACAATTTCCAGATTGAAAAAGACTTCGAAGCCAGCGGCTTCGAAATGTTCCTGGAGCGAACTTACAACAGCCAGGGCGGCGGCGGATACTTCGGCGCGGGATGGACCAGTCATCTCGATCGCAGGATCGTAATTCCTCCCGATGTCGGTGGCACGGCAATCGTGGTGCGTCCTCATGGCGAATTGATCACTTTCGTTGAGAAGGAAGAGGTCGACCACGTCATATATTTCGGCAGCCCCTCCGATATACGAGAAGGCCTGCAAAAGGACTTTGGGTCGGATGGACAGGTCACAGGTTGGCGGTACTTTCCTGACGATGACAGCGTTGAGCGATACGACACGACCGGGCGACTGGTGAGCGTGACCGCCCGCTCAGGGCAGACCTTCACGGTCCACTACAAGACATCCGGCAAACTCGACTACGCCGAAGACAACTTCGGCCAGCGGATGACCTTCACGCAGGACAGTCTCTTTCGCATTACAGAGGTGAAGGATCCTGCTCAGCGCGTCTACAAGTATGGATACGACACGCAGGACAACCTGACAACGATTACCTATCCGGACACCAAGATCGTTCGCCATCTGTACAACGAAGCTGCCTACACGTCTGGCGTGTCACAACCGCATGCGATGACCGGCATCAAGGACGAAAAAGGTATTCGGTACGCCACCATTACCTACGCCGCGAACGGCATGGCCGTGGCAACCGAACACGCGCTTCACACCGAGAAGACCAAGGTTGACTACACCATTGAAGATGGGGCGATCACAGAGTCGAAGGTGACGTTCGGTACTGCGGCACCGGCTACCTACAAGATGGCAGTCGAAGGGGGCACAGTGCGCAGCACTTCCGCGGATAGGCCCTGCGTCGCGAACCCGACGGCCAAAGAGATCGAATGGACCTATCGCGGCCAGATTGGCTACGTCAAAGATTTTCTCGATCACGAGCGCTACTCGCACTTTGACGACCGGGACAACGAGTACTGGCGACAGGAGTACGTCGAAGATGGGAAGGTGATCGACACCAAGTTTGAATGGCACCCGCGCTGGCGGCTGTTGAGCAAGCTGACTCGTGGGGCACTTGAGGTCAAGGTCGACTATGACCCCGTCACAGCGGGCTTGGCCAGCTACACGATCACCGACACCCAAAAGAACCAGTCGCGCACTTGGACCTACAAGACCGACGACTTCGGGCGGGTGATGGAGGAGGACGGCCCACGCAGCGACGTCGCCGACATCACCAAGTTCACCTACTACAAAGCTGACGAGGCGTACCCCGGGCAGCTGAAAACGGTGACCAACGCGGCCGGCCACACGACGACCTTCCTCACCTACGACGCACTGGGCAATCCGCTGGACGTCAAGGATTCAAACGGGGTGATCGTCGAATTTCGCTACGACCTTAGGTATCGCCTCCACACCGTCACGCGCAATGGACTGCTCACGCAATATGACTATGACAACGTCGGGCAGTTGCAGACGCTGACGCTTCCGTCCAAGCGCTCGGCGACCTATGTCTATGACGACGCGCATCGGCTCACCGACATCAAGCTCAACGATGGCGCCCGCATTCACTACAAGCTGGATCCTGAGGGCAACATCACGAGGAGAGACGTCTACGACGCGAGTAACAACGTCGTAATGACCTATGGCGCGACCTTCGACGATCTGCGTCAGGTGGCAACCATCACCAATGGCCACAAGAAGAGCAGCACGGTTCTTCACAACCTAACCRGCAGCCTGACCGACGTCATTGGGCCGGGCGCGCTCTCGGTGAACGTCGGTTACGACGCGCTGAGCCGAGCTAAGACTCTCACCCAGACAGACGCTGGGACCATCACCTCCAAGTACGACATTGCCGACCAAGTTTGGCAAGTCGAGGATGGCAATGGCTATCAGTCGACCCTGGACCTGAATCTGTTAGGCGACGTGAAGTCGATGTCGTTGCCAGCCACGGATGGCAACATCGTCCTGCAGCAGCCCGATGCCGCCGGCAACGTCAAGACGAAGACCGACTTCAGACTCATCACCGAGCAACTCGGCTATGACGAACTGAACCGGATCAAGTCGCGTTCGGTGACAGGCTCGCCCTCAGTCGGCTTCACTTACGACGAAGGTGCCAACGCAAAAGGCCGGCTGACCGGGCTGCAGGACTACAGCGGCGCGACGAGCCTTACCTACGACAAGAACGGTGAACTCAGCGGCATCACGCGCAAGTTCGATGGCCTGTCAATCGGCGCCGGCTTCGGCCACACACGGGGCAAACTGACCAGCGTTACCTATCCCTCGGGCCGCGTTGTCAGCTATGCGTACGCCAATGGACAGTTGCGTAGCGTCAAGGTGAACGACGCGGACTTCATCACCGGCGTTACGCAGCACCCGTTGGGCATGGTGGAAGGTTGGGCGTGGGTGAGCGGTGCCACCTACCTGCGAACGCGCGACAAGGATGGCTTGGTAGACGGCTACACGCTTGGCAGCGCTACGCAAACCCTGGGTTACGACGGGATGAATCGTCTGGAGACGATCACCGACTCAGGCAACGCCGACTACAACCAGACCTTCGGCCACGACCTGGCCGGCCGGGTGAACAGCTACAAAGGCCTCGATGCCAAGGGCAAGCCCAGCGACCAAGCGTACCTCTACGACCTGAACGGTAATCGGAAGACGCACAGAGTCAACGGAACGGACTACACGTACGGGTATACGCAAGGCAGCAATTTTCTGGAAACGGTGCCCGGTCCGACGCCTCGCTCTTGGCTGTTGACGAGCCAGTACGCCATCACTGACGGGGTCAACAACTTCTCGCTCGATGCCTATGGGCGTATGACCGGTGTGACCAACGCCGGAGGCACAACGACCTACTTGCTCAATGGGCTGAACCAGCGCGTCACCAAGGTGATGCCCAACGGGGCGAAAACGCACTTTGTCTACGGGCCCTCAGGCGAACTGCTGGCGGAACTCGATAAGACTGGACAGACCCTCAAAGAGTACATCTGGCTTCCGGCGGAGGCTGATGGCTACCCAACTCTGGTCGGCATGTCCGCCGGTGCCAACAGCCAAGTCAATCAGGTCTACACGGACCAACTCGGCACGCCCCGTCTCGTGAGCGCGCCTAACGGCGACGTGTTGTGGCGATGGGTGTCGGATCCATTTGGCGGCGGTGCACCAATCGAAACAGGATTGAAGCTGAATCTGCGGTTCGCTGGGCAATACTTCGATCAAGAGCATGGGTATCATTACAACTGGAACCGCTACTATGACCCGGCAACAGGGCGCTACACATCCAGCGACCCCGTTAACCTTCGAGGTGGAATCAATACCTATCTCTATGCCGGGGCAAACCCCCTTTCGTTGAATGACCCGTCGGGACTCTGCCCGGTTTGCCCAATTCTGATCCCACTGGCCGAGGTGTTGGGGATCTCTGTAGAATCGTTGGTTGGTGGCACTGTTATCGCCTCTGAGATTGGGCTCGGTATGGCCACGGGAACGCCGGGCGCCCTATCACCAACCGCAAGTTTTCCGGGCAGAGTGGCTCAAACGCTGAACACCAACGTTTATCTTGGTATGCGCGCCGGAACACCCGTATACGTCGGCATAAGCAAAGACATAGCGGCAAGAGCTTGTAAGCATGGAGATCGCTTTGACGAGTTGCTTCAACTGACAAGCTCTCCTCTAACCAGGGACCAGGCGCGGGCCGTTGAACAGGCTATCATGAATAGAAACCCTCAATTTGAGAATGCGTACAACTCAATTGCGCCCGACCGGGACTGGGCTGCTGCCGCTGCGCGGTGGGCTGACGGATGGTTATTGGGAATGATCCACTAAGGATTCAAGTGAAACTAGACCTCATGCGAGATAAGGCGACAAGCTTCCCTGCTGACACGGCAACTGCCGGTGTGAAAAGCTTGAGAGTATGGCACTGCAAATATAAAACCCTTGCACGTCTTGCGGAATTCAGTGAACTCGAAGAGTTGATTATAGGTACGCTGCCCGATAATACTCTACAGTTCCTGTCGACTCTAACGAAACTGAAATTCTTGGCGATAACGAACATGCCGAATATTTCCGAGCTGTCGCCACTGGCAGCCTGTGCCACTCTTGAAACACTTTCGTTTGAAACTTCCCCCGCTTGGGACAGCGCAGGGCGGCGTCAAGAGATTGAATCACTTGAGCCGATTGCCAAGCTTCATAAGCTGAAGCATCTTCAATTGTTTGGCGTTTGCCCCCCAGACGGATCACTTCTGCCCATCCTCAAGTGTCAAAGCTTGCATTCAGCAAGGTTCTCTCAGTTTCCCAAGGATGAGGTGGAGCGTTTCTACGACAAGTCGGGAGTCGCTAACAGCTTCAATCCCCGATCCACGTTTGGGTGACCGGCTTGATCACAGTTGCAAATAGGTGAAATCGATCAATGGCGACTGAATACCCAGAGGTTGATTTCAAATGGCTGAAACAGAGAAAACCGTCCTGCCGGTACCTGTGGGACGACTGATCGATGAATCTTTTCTTTCAAGCGCCAGTAAGTGAGAAAGTCATGGTCACTCAAGTCGATCTTCTGAGCCCGCCGGTCAACTTTGCGGTCGTGCAGTTGCCGGAAAGAATGTACCCCGGTGTCGTTGTACAAGGCGACACGTTGTACACGTTGCAGCAGCAGGCGGAGAAAATGGGACGTCTGCTTAATGCCGGAGAGCTAGGGGACTTGGCTGGAGAAATTCAGGATTTGCAAGAGCAACTATCTGATGCGCAGACTTACTTCGAGCGAATTTGCGCAGAGCGAGGCATTGCATTGCCGTACTAGCAACGCTGCATAGAACTTACGCAACTCTGGCCGAGTCAGCCCACCCTTAGAATCCAACCCGGCCGGTGCAGGCGCGCTCACTTTTCCCGAGCGACGCCATCCTCCCTCCTCCCTCCCCGCACCGGTCTTCACGGGCGCCGTTTGAGATTTCTCGCGGCGCCCGTCTTTCTTGTTGTGGTCAAAACAGCCCAGCCGGCTCGGCCTCGCGGTCCCAGCTGTAGATGATCAACTCGCCACGTCTTGCCGGCCTGCCCCCGCCGCCGACCGTGTAGTCGATCTCCAGCGCCTCCATCTGGAAGTCCCCGAAACAGCGCCGCACATCCGGATGGTCGTTGAGGCTGACGATCACCTTGCCCCGGGTGCCGCGCATCTTGGCGGCGAGCAGTTCGTACTGCGCCCACTCGAAGCCGACGCCATAGCCCTCGGTCTGCCAGTAAGGCGGGTCCGCGTAAAACAGCGTGTGTGGCCTGTCGTAGCGATCGAAGCACCGATCCCAGGGCAGCTGCTCAACGTAGGCGCCTGAGAGCCTCAGATGGGCTGCGCTGAGGTTCTCTTCGATCCGCAGCAGGTTGATCGGCGGCGCGGTGGTGGCGGTGCCCCACGTCTGGCCATCGACCTTGCCACCGAAGGCCTGCTGCTGCAGGTAGAAGAAGCGCGCGGCGCGCTGGATGTCGGTCAGGGTCTCGGTGGGCGTGGCCTGGGTCCACTTGAACACCTGACGGCTCGACAGCGCCCACTTGAATTGCCGCACGAATTCCTCGAGGTGATGCTTCACGACCCGGTAGAGGTTGACCAGGTCGCCGTTCACGTCGTTGATCACCTCCACGTCGGCGGGTGGCCTCATGAAGAACAGCGCCGCGCCGCCAGCGAACAGCTCGACGTAGCACTGGTGCGATGGGAATCGATGCAGGAGGGTCTCGGCGAGGCGGCGCTTGCCGCCGATCCACGGGATGATGGGAAGGGCCATTGGGTACTGCGTTGGGGGAAAAAGCTCAGGCGCCAGCGTCGGCCGCGCCAGTGGTTGGRAGCTCGTAGGGGACGAAGCGGATCACCTCTTCGCCGATCCAGTCGTTCAGTGCGCGCAGGCGCTCCTGCAGCGGCTGGATCTCGTTGCGGCAGAAGACCAGCGTCGCCTTCGCCACGTCACCAAAGCCACCGGCATTGCTCGGGATGATGCCCAGCAACTGCGGTGGGATCCGGTGCGCCGCCAGCACGTCGTCGCGACTGACGTTCTTGATGCTGAGGAACTCGTCCTTCGCGGCCACCTCGCTCACGGGGATGAGCTGGATGCCGTCCTTCTTGCCGTTGGGGCTGTAGAGAAAGAGGTTCCTGAAATTTCCCGGGCCCTTGGCCTCTTTCAGCGCCGTGCGAATCGCGTCGATGTCGTCCTGTTGCTGGGCTGGGTCGCTGATGTAGAGGATGAAGCCCGCGTGGCTGCCGTTGTTGTAGTAGCGCCGGCGGAACAGCGTGGCGCTTTCGTTCAGCCAGGCCGACTGCAGCGCGCTGAGGTACTCGGGCAGGCCATACACCTCCTGATGCACGTCGGCCTCGCGCAGGTGAAGCACCTCGCCGGGAGGAAACTCGTGCTCATCGCGCCAGCCCCGCACGAAGAAGTAGGTGTCCAGATCCTGGCCGCGCCGCATGTACTTCGCCAAGGCATGCTTCAGCGACAACGCCCGCCCCGTCAGCGCGCGCCGCCGCTCGAGGTAGGCGTTGCCGAAGGTGAGGAAGTCCAACACGAAGGCGCCGAAGGCCTCGCGGCTCAACAGCCGGTGCGGGACGAAGGTCGAGCACAGCACATTGCGCTTGAAGTACAGCGACGAAGCGTGATGGGTGCTCGCGCGCATCGACTTGGCCAGGCCGTCCAGGCTCACCGGTGGCTCGTACCAGCGTCCATTGAACCAGGCCTCCACGTAGTCGAGCAGCTCGTTGCCGTCAAGCACCGGCACGGGGTTGCCGAAGGTGAAGGCTTCGGCGTGTGCCGCCGGTGGCGCCGAAGCCTTCGACCGCGTCTCGACCGCGGCGTTGGGAAAATCAGAGGTGGTCATCATGAGATCTCAAGAATGGCGCGTGAGCCGGTCATCTCGCCGTCGAGCGCTTCGTTGGAAAGGGCATGCATGCAGGCCCACGCCAGATCGGCGTGGCCTGTTTCATCGGTGCGACCGGCCTCGAAAGTGACGCTGCGTCCGCTGGCCGTGAGCACCTTGCGGATGGACAGGAAGGCGTGGGCCAGGTCGGTCATCCCGGCGTCGAACTCCAGCCGGCCCTTGGTGATGACGCTCTTCGCCTTCAGCACCAGGCCGGTCTTCACTTCGAGGCTGTAGTTGATTGCCTTGGCTGCCGGGAAGAACTTCAGCACGCACTGGTAGACGCCCTGGCCGAGGCCCGTGGTGTCGATGCCGACGTACTGCACGTTGTAGCGCTCGGTCAGCTTGCGGATGGCCTCGGCCTGGGCCTCGAAGTCCATGCCACGAAACTGGTGCCGTTCGAGCACACGGAACTTGCCGCCCGGCGCCGAGGGCGGTGCCAGCACCACGCAGCCGGCCGTGTCGCCCGTGTGGCTCGGGTCGTAGCCGACCCAGACCGGTCGGTATCCGTAGGGCCGCGTCGCGAATGGCTTGATGTCGCTCCAGGCCTCCCAGCTGTCGACCATGCAGCGCTGCAGCTCCGCCATCGGGAACACGCTCTGCGTGTCGTCGATGAACTCGCACATCAGCAGGTTGGCGAACTCGTCGGTCGAGTACTCCAACCGCAGCTCGTCCAGGTCGAACAGGTCGCACCCACTGTTGAGTGCGTCGATGATCGTGACGATGTTGCGCCACACCCGGTCCTCGCCGGTGAAGCCGCCGGCGAGCCGCTCGTGCGACACGTTGAGCTGGATGCGCTCTGCGGCGGGCCGGCGCTTGTTGAAGCGGTCGCCGCTCCACATCGCGTGGGCTTGGTGCTGGATGCTGCTGGGCGTCGAGAAGTAGGTCTTGCGCCACTGCTTGTGCAGCGCCATGCCGGAGGCGACCTTGTTCAGCTCCTCGAAGCCGTGGACCCAGAAGAACTCGTCGAAGTAAAAGTTGCCGTGGAAGCCCTGTGCCGTGCGCGCATTCGTGCCCAGGAAGATCAGCTCGGCGTTGTTGCTCAGCTTGATCGGGTCGCCCTGCAGCTCCACGCCGCAGGCCTCGGCTGCGAAGGTCTGGATGTAGCTCTTGAAGACGTGCGCCTGCGCCTTGCTGGCCGACAGGAAGATCTGGTTCCGGCCCGTGGTGATGGCGTCGACCAGCGCCTCGCGAGCGAAGTACCAGGTCGCCCCGATCTGCCGGCTCTTGAGGATCATCCGCGTGCGCTCGTGACCGTTGCGCAGCCAGATCTTCTGATGACCGAACAGCGAGTCGCGGAACGCCACCTCGACCTTCTCGATCGCTTCCTCGTCGAAGTGGTTGCGCTGCGGTTTGCGTTTCGGGGCCTCGTTGCGCCGCTCGATGTTCGGGTTGAGGTCGCCCTCCTTCCCGGTCGCCTCATAGCGCCGCACGCGCGCCGTGCGCTCGATCTGGCGCCCGAGCAGATCAATCTCCTTGAAGTCGCCGCCGGTCTTGTCGTCCTTGACGATGAGCTGCACCAGACGCGCCTCGAGTGCGCCTTCCACGCGATCCAGTGGTTGCGCCTCGTGCCACTTCTCGGCTTCCTTCCAGGTCTGCACGGTCGTTCGCGGCAGCCCCAGGAACTCCGCGATCGACGACACCCGCCAGCCCTGCCAGTACAGGTGCCGGGCGGTGCTCAGGGCACGTGCCCTCGCGCCCTCCTCCGCGCAGCCAGGCTCGGCAGGCTCACCTGCCGCCACCGGTGCGGGGCCTGCGGCCAGGTACTCCGCGGTGTCGGCAGGGATGTCGGCATCGGTCATGGCGGGCAGTGTGGGCACGCTCCCACGCGCGCGCGACCCGCGTCCGGGCAGCAGTCGCCCAGCTGACGTTTGCGGCCTTGAGCCGGTCCAAACGTGCGGCCACGATGACGCCACTCGTCAACCACGCCGTCCGCACGACGCCGACCGACCACCGAAAAGGCAGCCATGTCCACCGCCACTCAACCGAAGAAGTTCAAGGCCAAGCAGTTCCGGGTCGCCACCGAAGGCGCGACCACCGACGGCCGCAAGATCGAGCGCTCGTGGATCGAGCAGATGGCCGCCAACTACGACCCGAAGAAGTACGGCGCACGCATCTGGATGGAGCACCTGCGCGGCCTGTATCCCGACAGCTCGCTCCGCGCTTATGGCGATGTGCTCGGCCTCGAGGCCCAACCGGTCGAAGACGGCAAGCTGGCACTGTTCGCCACCATCGAGCCCCTGCCCGACCTGGTGGCCATGACCACCAAGGCCAAGCAGAAGATCTACACCTCGATCGAGGTGAACCCGAAGTTCGCCGATACCGGCGAGGCCTACCTGACCGGCCTGGCCGTGACGGACTCGCCGGCAAGCCTGGGCACAGAGATCCTGAGCTTCGCCTCGCAGCATCCGACGGCCAATCCCTTTGCGGGCCGCAAGAGCAGCGCCGACTGCCTGTTCTCGGCAGGCGAAGCGGTCGAGATGGCCTTCGAGCCCGTCGCCGACGACACCACCGCGCAGAAGTTCAGCGAGCACTTGAAAGCCCTGGTCGGGCGCTTCAGCAGCAAGTCCAAGGGCGACGACGAGCGCTTCGGGGCGGTGACCGACGCCCTCGATGCTGTCTCCGAGCAGTTTGGCGTGCAGGCCACCGCCCACGCAGACACGGCCAAGGCGCTCGACGAACTGCTGGGCAAGTTCACCAAGTTGGAAGCCGCACACGCCGACCTGGTCAAGCAACTCGACACCACCGACTCCCAACGCCACCACCAACGCCCGCCGGCCACGGGTGGCAACACCGCCCAGCAGACCGACTGCTGAATCGCCCGCAGCCACCTCATCCCACAAACGGAGCACTCATGCGCAACGAAACCCGCCGGGCGGTCACCGAATACCTCAGCCGCCTCGCCTCGCTCAACGGCGTGGCCGACGCCAGCCAGAAGTTCACCGTCTCGCCGACGGTGCAGCAGACCCTGGAGACCAAGATCCAGGAGTCCAGCGCCTTCCTCAAGTCGATCAACATGATCGGCGTGCGGGAGCTGCAGGGCGAGAAGCTCGGCCTCGGCGTCTCCGGCCCCGTCGCCAGCCGGACGAACACAGTCACCACCGATCGTTCCACGCGCGACATCAGCACGCTGGACGCCAAAGGCTACACCTGCGTGAAGACCGATTTCGACACGCACATCACCTACGCGAAGCTCGACGCCTGGGCCAAGTTCCCTGACTTTCAAGCCCGCGTGCGCGATGCCATCGTGCAGCGCCAAGCGCTGGACCGCATGCTGGTTGGCTTCCACGGCACGAGCGCCGCCGTGGCGACCGACCTCGTCGCCAACCCGCTGCTGCAGGACGTGAACATCGGCTGGCTGCACAAGATCCGCACCGAGGCCGACACCCACGTGATGGACTCGGGGGCCGATCCCGCGAAGGTCAGCTACGGCACCGACCCGACGGCCGACTACAAGAACCTCGACGCGTTGGTCTACGACGCGCTGATGCTGCTCGACCCGTGGTACCGCGAGGATCCGGGCCTGCGCGCCTTCGTCAGCCGCGACCTGATGCACGACAAGCTGTTCCCGCT
>NZ_JBFUGE010000177.1:0-11448 GCF_056403075.1 Ideonella sp. P3_A4
ATCCAGGTGCGAGGAATCGGTGGCGCGCGGTCAGCCGCGCACCGCGCCGGAGGTCAAGCCCGCGACGAGCCGCCGCGCGCTGAAGAAGAAGGCCACCAGCAGCGGCAGCATCGCGATCGCGCTGCCAGCCATCAGCGCGCCCCATTCGGTGTTGTTCGGGCTTTGCATCGAGCGCAAGGCCAACGGCAGCGTGTAGTGCTCGGCCGAGCGCATCACCACCAGCGGCGCCATGAAGTTGTTCCACGACGCGATGAAGGTGATCAGCCCCAGCGTGCCGAGCGCCGGCCCGAGCAGTGGCAGCACCACGCTCCAGAAGATGCGGAACTCGCCACACCCGTCCATGCGTGCCGCGTCGAGCAGATCTTTCGGGATCGCCGAGCCGATGTACTGGCGCATCATGAAGATGCCCAAAGCGCTCGCGGCGGCCGGCACATACAGCGCACGCGGCTCGTCGATCCAGCCCAGCACGTCCATCACCATGAAGCTGGGGATCATGTTGAGGAAGCTCGGCAACATCATCGAGCCCAGCACCACCGCGAACAGCTGCTTCTTGAAGCGGAACTCGTAGACCGCGAACGCATAGCCGGCCAGCGCACACAGCAGCAGGTTCAGCGCGGTCGTCAACGTGGCCACGTACACGCTCATGCCGAGGTTGCGCCAGAACGGCAGGCGTTCGGTCAGCAGGTCGATGTTGGTCAGCAGCGCCGAGCCAAACCAGAATGGCGGCGGCGAGTTGAAGATCGCCGCGCGGCCGTGCGTCGCGAAGACGAAGGTGAACCAGAACGGCGCGACCAGCAGCAGCCCGCCGGCCCCCACCAGGGCCCAGGCCGCGACCGAGCCGGGACGCAGGTCACGACGACGCATGCTGCCCCCCGGTTCGGCCAAAGAGCTTGCTGTTGCCCCAAGTCAGCACCGCGATGATCAGGAACAGCAGCCACGACACGGCCGACGCGGTGCCGAAGTCGCCATCACTGAAAGCCAGGCGGTACATGAAGATCGCGCTGGTCATCACCGATTGGCTGACGCCCTTCTCGGGATCGACCAGGATGAACGGCTCTTCGAACAGCTGCAGGTTGCCGATGATCGTCAGCGTGACTGCGAAGAAGATCATGGGTTTCAGCAACGGCAGCGTGATGAAGCGGAACTGCTGCCAGCTGCCGGCGCCGTCCAGCGTCGCCGCCTCGTACAGCTCGTTGTCAATCACCTGCAGTGCCGACAGGTACAGCACCAGGTTCCAGCCGAGAAAGCGCCAGAAGACGACGAAGGCCACCGCGGGCTTGGTGTACGCGGCGTCGCCCAGCCAGTCGATCGGCTCGCTCATCCACGGGCCCAGCACTGCGTTGATGACGCCGTAGTCCTTGGAGAACAGCGTGCTGAAGATCAGCGCGATCGCGACGCTGGAGGTGATGTAGGGCACGAAGTACGCCGCCACCACCGCGTTGCGACTGCGCTTCAGGTGGCGGTGGATGAAGTAAGCCAGCGGCAGCGCGACAAAGTGCTGCGGCACGCCTGACACCAGCGCGAACCACAGCGTGTTGTAGAGCGACTTGTGGAACCACGGATCGGTGGCCGCGAACACATAGTTCTCGAAGCCAACCCAGCGCATCGCGCCCAGCCCGGCGGCCGGGTCCCACTGGTGCAGCGACAACCAGATCGAGAACAGCAGCGGGAACACGCCGAACACGATGAACAGCACGAAGAATGGCGCGATGAACAGGTACGGCGCCCAGCGGCGCATGCGCCAGGCGGCGCCGGCCTTCTTGCGCGGCGCGACGGCGAGACTCGCCGGCTTGACCAGGGGCATCGCGCTTTCCATCGTCATGCCCTCAACGACGCGCCCGGCGCTCGATCAGCGAGCGCGCATCGGCCAATGCAGCGGGAATCGCCTTGCCTTCGGCGACGACCTTCTCGAACTCGTCCCGGATCACGTCGGTCGCCATCGCGTCGTACTTGGTCACCGGCGTCGCCGGCACTTGCGCTGCGATGTCGCGCCAAAGCTTGCGCGCCGGCTGGCCACCGAGGAAAGCGAGCGGCTCGTCCATCACCGGGTCGTTCTGTGCTTCGATCAAGGCGGGGAAGGTGTCGAGCACCTTCAGCGAGTTCAGCTGCGTCGCCTTGTTGGTCGTCATGAAGCGGATGAAGTCCCACGCTTCGGGCTTGTGCGCGGCCTTCTTCGGGATCGCGTAGAACGAGCCGCCATAGCTGCCGGCCTGCCCGCTGGGCAACACCGCCGAGCGCCACAGGCCCTTGGTGTCCGGCGCGAGCCAGTTCTTCAGGTGACCGGTGAGCCAGGCGCCCATCATCTGGCTGGCGATGCGGCCTTGCTTGAAGCCGGCCGCCCAGTCGTTGGTCCACGGCGAGACCTTGGCGTCGAGCCCAGCCTGGCGCGCCGCGCGGCYGAGCTCGAACGCACGCACGAAGCGCGGGTTGTCGACCAGCACCTTGCCTTGCGCATCGAAGTACAGGCCCTCGCCGTCTTTCAGGCCGGTGCGCAAGACGATGTCGCGGATGTCGGCTGCATCGGCCAGCAGGTAGGCACCGGTCTTGGCCTTGATCTTCTTGCCGGCCTCGATGTAGCTTTCCCAGCTCTTCGTCAGCTCGGCCTCGGTGACGCCCGCCTTGTCGGCCACGTCCTTGCGATAGAGCAACGTGCCGGGGCCGATGTCAGCCGGCATCGCGGCCAGGTTGCCCTTGCTGCCTGTCGCTTGCGCAAACGTGTACTTGACGAATTGGTTGCGCAGCGTCTGCGCGTTGTACGGTGCGGTGTTCAGATCTTCGAGACCGCCGCTCTCAGCGAACTTGCCGATGAAACGGAAGTCGACCGCCATCACATCCGGCAGGCCGGAGCCCGTGGCCAGTGCGGTGGTCATCGCGGTGTGGTGGTCGGCGTACTGCAGCGAGACGATCTTCAGCTCGACCTGCGGGTACTGCTTTTGAAAGCTCTCGGCCGCGGCCTTGGACGCGCGGTCCAGGTCTGGGAACGTGGCCACCGTCAGCGTGGTCTTCTCAGCCCACGCGGCGTGGCTGAACACCAGCGCCAGGGTGCAGGCCGTGGCCTTGCTGAACATGGTGATCGCGTCCTCTGCAGTCAAAGACAGCTGTTTCTGAAAAAGAACCCGGCGCCGGCTGTGTGTGGGCGGGCGCCGGGCAAGGTGCGGCGTGGGAAATGCTGGGGCCGCGAGAGGAGCGGCCCCTGGGGCGATCAGAAGCGATAGCCCATCTTGGCGCCGTAGGTGCGTGGCGGGTTGTAGAACGAGGTCCAGGCGGTGCCGTTGACCCACGAGGCATCGGTCTTCACGTGTTCATCGCCGGCATTGACGACGAAGCCTTCGAGGAACCAGCGGCCCTTGGGCTCTTCGTAGCGAACGCTCAGGTCGACTGTCGAATACGCGTCCTGGAAGCGCGCGTCCGGCGTGGCGCGGGCGGCGGCCGGTGCGTTCGGGCTGATGTCGCCGAACGGACCGAGCTTGGTGCGCGTCTGGTAGTGCACCTGCACACGCGGCACCACGAGGCCACCGCCGGGCATCGTGAAGTCATGCTCGTAGGCGAAGGTGGTCGAGAACTTCGGCGCGTGCGGCAGCTGCTCGTCCTTCAGGTTCACGACGTTGACATCGAGCGAGCAGTCGGTCAGGGCCGAATCGCAGGTCAGGAAGTCGTCGTACTTCGCGTCGAGGAACGAGAAGTTGCCGCTGAAGCGGTCGGTCTTGACCGGGCGCCAGCTGAACTCGGCCTCCAGCCCGCTGATCGTCGCCTTGGCCGCGTTGCTGGTCACCAGCTGTTGTTGGCCGTTGCTCTGGTACTCGATCGACGAGACCTGCATGTCCTTGTACTTCATCATGAAGGCGGCCAGGTTCAACGCCAGCGTGCGGTTGAACAGCTCGGTCTTCATGCCCAGTTCGTAGTTCGTCAGGAACTCGGGCTTGTGGCGGCGGCCGCCGTCCGACAGGCCACCGGACTTGAAGCCGGTCGACACGGTCGCGTAGGTCAGCAGGTCCTTGCTGGGCTTGAACTCGAGGCGGCCGAGGTAGGTGTTGGCATCGTCCTCGGTCTTGCCGTCGTTGTGGCCACCGCCCGGCCAGGTGCCGTAGTCGGGCGCCGGCAACACGTCGTCGTAGTCGCTGTTGCAGGTGTCGCGGTTGACCGGGCCGCCCGGGCCGATCAGATGGCCGCCGGTGCCGATGGTGGCGCCGAATTGCGGGCAGACCCAGTTGCGGCCACCCACGTCTTCCTTCTTCTCAGACGTGTGGCGTGCACCAGCGGTGATCGCCCATTCCTTGTTGAACTTGAAGGTGCCCTGGCCGAAGACAGCCTGGGATGACAGCGTGCGTTGGGGTTGGATGAACGACATCGCCCAGGCGGTGTCTGTGTCGGCCACCGGGTGGACGATGATCGGGCCGGTGGTGCCGATGACCGGCGACGTCGAGATGTCGATGTCGAAGCGGATCTTGTTGTCTTCGTTGATCGAGAACAAGCCGGCGATCCACTGGAACGCACCGTCGTCGGTCGACTTCAGGTTCAGCTCATGGGTGTTGTTGTCGAAGCGCGACCACTCGGTGCGGTGCTCTTGCTTGAAGCCCGGCGAGACGCCAGCGTCGTTGTCGCTCGCGTTGGTACGCGACATGCTGCTGATGCTGCCGATGTAGCTCAGCTCGATCGACGGCGTGATCGCCCAGTCGATGCGGGTGCGGAAGGTAGCGTTGTCCTGGTCCAGCGCCCCCGGGGTGTCGATCAGCGCCGAGTTCCACTTCTGGCCGGCGCGCGGGGTCTGCATCAGCGAGACGTTGCCGGTGCCCTGATCGCGGTAGTACTCGAGCGCGGTCGTGGTCCGCAGGCTGTCGGTGACATCCCAGACCAGCGTGGTGCGGATGCCCTGCTGGTCGGTCGCGCCGTACTTGCGCGCGCCGGGCTGAACGTAGGAGCGCTCCTGGTACTCGACCCAGCCGTCTTGCCGGTCGCTGATGGCAGCAATACGCAGCGCAGCGGTCTCGGCCAAGGGCACGTTCATCGCGGCCTGCACACCGATGTGGTTGCGGTCGCCGACGACAACACCGAACGAGCCGCTCGAATCGCCGAACTTCGGCTTCGCGGTCACCAGGTTCACCGAGCCGGCGGTCGCATTGCGGCCGAACAGCGTGCCCTGCGGGCCACGCGCTACTTCGACGCTGGCCAGGTCATACATGAGCACCGTCGCGCCCTGCGGCCGCGGCGAGTAGACACCGTCGACGTGGAAGGCCACGGCCGGGTCACCCAGCTCGGTGTGGTTGGTCGAGCCGACGCCGCGCAGGAAGACGTGCACGCCGCCCGAGTCGCCGTGCTGCTCCACACTCAGGTTAGGCACCAGCGCCTGCATCGTCGACAGGTCCTTGACCTGCGCCTTCTCGAGGTCCTTGCCGGAGAAGGCCGACACCGCCAGTGGCGTGTCCTGCACCAGCGTCAGCCGCTTCGTCGCGGTGACGGTGATTTGCTCGACCGCGTCGGCCGTCGGCTTGTCTTGCGCCATCACACCGGCGCCGGAGAGAACGGCGACAGGCACCAGGGCCCTCACCACATGCTTCTTGCTGATCACCACCATGTCTCCTTCTGTCGTTTGTCGTGGCTTTTCGCCGCGCTGAGTGGCCCCCACCAGCGGACCACCGCTGCCGTCTCGCCTTCGCAAAATGACAACGTTGTCTAATCTGGTGTGCCGAATTCTGACAACGCTGTCATTGAGCGTCAACCGAGGGTCTTCCCGATACTTTCATCCGTGGGTGAGAGGACCGCTCAAAGCAAGCCGTCAGGCCTTGCGTGCGGCCGTGCGGCGCTTGGGCGACGCCAGCGCCAAGGTCGAGCCGCGCGGCACCAACTGGTGCGGCAACACGCGCTCGCTGGGTGTCGGCTCACCATCGGTGCTCGCCGGCGTCACCAGCATGTCGACCGCCATGCGCGCCATGTCCTCGATCGGCTGGCGCACCGTCGTCAACGGCGGCCAGACCAGCGTCGCCGCGGGCGAATCGTCGAAGCCGGCGATCGACAGCTCGGCCGGCACCTGCAGGCCCAGCCGCTGCGCGGCCGACAGCACGCCCAGCGCCATGTCGTCGTTGCTGGCGAACACGGCCGTCGGCCGATTGCGCTGCGCCAGCAGGTGGTTGGCGCCGGCCACACCGGTGGGGAACGTGAAGTCGCCCTGGTAGACCAACGACTCGTCGACCACCAGCCCGTGCGCCTTCATCGCCCGCTTGAAGCCCTGGTAGCGCAGCTCGGACGCCGCCTGGTCGGTGGCGCCGCGGATGAACGCGATGCGCTCATGGCCCAGCTCGATCAGCAGCTCGGTCACTTCTGCCGCGGCCTGCACGTCGTCCATCCGCACGGTCAACAGCGCGGGGTCGTGCTCGCCCGGCGAGATCAGCACCGTCGGCGTGCCGCTGTCGGCCAGCACCTTCAACACCTGCGGGTTGTCGCACAGCGGCGGGGTGAGGATCATGCCGTCGGGCCGCAGCGCCGCGACCATGCGGTCGACCTGCGCTTCGATGTCCGGCGCATCGTCTTCGATCGATTCGACGACCAGGTGGTAGCCGGCTTCGCGGCAGCGCACCGCAGCGCCCTTCTGCACTCCGCTGACGAAGGACGCGCTGGGGTCGTAGTACAGCAACCCGATCAGGAAGCTGCGCGCGCCGGCCAGGCTGCGTGCCGACAGCTTGGGCCGGTACTTCAGCTGCGCCACCACCGCCAGCACCTGCTCGCGTGTCTGCTCGTGCACACCCGCCTCGCGGTTCAGCACGCGCGACACGGTCTTGATCGAAACCCCGGCCTCGCGGGCCACGTCGATGATGGTGGGGGCGGACGATGGTCGGCTGCTCACTGTGGCCTTGTTTTAGACGGTAGGCTGAAGGCCCCGCACTGTGCCACAGCCGCCCCGCGGCTGCATTCACCATGAGCAACAACGAGATCGATCCACCCGCCCCGAGCTCGAAGAACGCCGACGGCATCTACGAGCCTTTCGACATCGCCCAGGTGCCTGTCGAAGCGTTCAGCCGCGGCGAGCGCTTCGAGATGCGCTGGCAGCATTTGTCGAGTTACGGCGGAGGTACACAGATCGGCGTCGCGGTCGAGACGCTGGCGCCAGGCAAGCAGACGAATCAAGCGCACTACCACCTGCTCGAGGAGGAGCACGTGTTCATCCTCGAAGGCGAACTGACCGTGCGGCTGGGCGACAAGCACCACGTGATGAAGGCCGGCCACTACGTCTGTTTCCCAGCCGGCCAGAAGGCCGCCCACACGTTGATCAACCACAGCGACGCACCCTGCCGCTATGTGCTGATCGGCAACACGCAGTCGCACGACGTGATCTTCTACCCCGACACGCAGCGCGTGGGCGTCAAGCTGGCCGGGCAGAGCTTTCGCAGCACGGCGACAATGGAGTACTGGGACGATGTGGTCACCGACCAGCCGCCCGAAATCCCCCGCTCATCCTCCTGACCTGTCGTGTCCGCCCTCCTCTCGACCTTGCCCGCGCTGCGCCAGCGCCTGCGCGCCCTGGGCGCCAACCCGAAGCACGAAGAGCGCGTGCTGCGCCTTTGGGCCAACGCGCTGCCGCAGACCAGCGGCCGCCGCAAGCTCGAAGACTTCATGCCGCAGACGCTGCGCCATGCGTTGCCAGCCCTCGACGAAGAGCTTCAAGCCTTGGCCTCGGTGCGCTCCGAGCATCCGGCCGAGGACGGCTCGGCCCGGCTGCTGGTCGAGCTGAGTGATGGGCAGACGGTAGAGAGCGTGCTGCTGCCGCGCGATGGCCTGTGCGTGTCGACCCAGGTCGGCTGTGCGGTCGGTTGCCTGTTCTGCATGACCGGCAAAGATGGGCTGCTGCGCCAAGTCGGCAGCGCCGAGATCGTCGCGCAGGTCGCGCTGGCGCGCCGCCGCCGACCGGTGAAGAAGGTCGTCTTCATGGGCATGGGCGAGCCGGCSCACAACCTGGACAACGTKCTCGACGCGATCGACCTGCTCGGCACCGMSGGTGSGATCGGCCACAAGCAGCTGGTGTTCTCGACRGTCGGCGACCGSCGCGTSTTCGAGCGCCTGCCGCTCGGSMGCGTSAAGCCGGCRCTCGCGYTGTCGCTGCACACCACCAAGCCCGAACTGCGCGAACAGCTGCTGCCACGCGCACCGCGCATCACACCCGAAGAGCTGGTCGAACTGGGCGAGCAGTACGCGCGCAGCACCGGCTACCCGATCCARTACCAGTGGACGCTGCTGGCCGGCGTCAACGATGGCGACGACGAGATCGATGCGATCGAGCGCCTGCTGAAGGGCAAGTACGCGATCCTGAACATGATCCCGTACAACCAGGTCGACGGGCTCGACTACCAGCGCCCGAGCTGGGAACGTGCAGCCGAGATCGCCCGCACGCTGCACCGCCGCCACATCCTGACCAAGCTGCGCCAATCGGCCGGGCAGGACGTCGAAGGCGGTTGCGGCCAACTGCGGGCCCGCGCGGCAGCCCCCCGGTCAGACACTGCGCTGGTGCGCGTGTTTGCCCGGTGAACCTGTTCGTATCGTTCAAATACCTCGTCGCTCTCGACGACCACCGCCACTTCGGCCGCGCGGCGCTGGCTTGCCATGTCACCCAGCCAGCCTTGTCGAATGCGCTGCGGGCGCTGGAAGAGCACTTCGGCACCTCGATCGTCAAGCGTGGCCGCAACTTCGCTGGCTTCACGCCCGAAGGCGACCGCATCCTCGCCAGCGCGCGCCGCATGCTGCACGAGCACGAGCTGCTGCAGCAAGACCTGCACAGCCAGGCGGACAACCCGAGCGGCAACCTGACCATCGGCGCCGTGCCAACCGCCGTGCCGATCGCCGCGCGCTTTGCAGCGATGCTGCAAGACCGCCACCCCGACATCCGGCCGACGCTGCGCTCAATCAGCTCGATCGAGATCGAAACCGGCCTCGAGAGCCTGGCGCTGGACCTGGGGCTGGGCTACACCGAACGCATCGACAACAGCCGCTCGCTGCTGCGCGTGGTGCCGCWGTACGCCGAGCAGTACTTCTTGCTGCGCCGCGCCAGTGTGGCGACGGTGGACAAGCTGCACATCGGCCCTCCGATCGGTTGGCGCGAGGCGGCCGAATTGCCGCTGTGCCTGCTCAGTTCCGAGATGCACAACCGCACCATCGTCGACCGTGCTTTCACCGCGGCCACCGGCCAGCCGGTGAGCCCGGCGATCGAGACCAACTCGATCCTGGCGCTGGCCCTCAGCGTCGTGGCTGGCCGTGTCTGCAGCGTCATGCCCGGCGCCTTGGTGAGCTTCGTGCGCGACTACCGCGAGCTCGAAGCATTGCCGCTGGTCGAGCCGCAGGTCGAGGTGCCGATCGCCTTTCTGGTGCACGACACCAACCGCCCCTCGCGCACGCTCGAAGCCGCGCTCAGGTTGGCGCAAGACCCGGCCTGGCTGGCCCAGGCGGCTGGCCACTCCGGCCTGCTTTCGAATTAGCAACTGCGGCCCTAACGCCTTGCCGATCGGGTAGATTCGTGCCCGCCCGGTGAGCGACTTCGGGGGGAACCCGAAGCACCCCAGCCTATTGACCCATTCCTTGAATAAATTGGACCGCCGGGCGCGGCCTTACCGACACTTCGTGCGCGCATCGCACGGCACCTCAGCAGTTAAAAGCAGGAGAAAAGCATGTCGTTGGTTCTTGATGGGTCGCAAGCCGGGGTCGCCACGCCCGGCCTGCTGGACAAGGAACGCACCATTGCAGGCCGCGGGTTCAACCGCTGGCTGGTGCCGCCGGCCGCGCTGGCCATTCATCTGTGCATTGGCATGGCCTATGGCTTCTCGGTGTTCTGGCTGCCGCTGAGCAAGGCACTGGGCATCAAGGAAGCGATCAAGTGCGGCCCCGAGGTCGGCTTCATTGGCGAGCTGTTCACCACCACCTGCGACTGGAAGATCTCGACGCTGGGCTGGATGTACACGCTGTTCTTCGTCTTCCTGGGCTGCTCGGCCGCCATCTGGGGCGGCTGRCTGGAACGGGCCGGCCCGCGCAAGGCCGGCGTGGTCAGTGCCTGCTGCTGGTGCGGCGGCATGCTGATCTCGGCACTGGGCATTCACCTGCACCAGTTCTGGATGATGATCCTCGGCTCAGGCGTGATCGGCGGGATCGGGCTGGGCCTGGGCTACATCTCGCCGGTCAGCACGCTGATCAAGTGGTTCCCCGACCGCCGCGGCATGGCCACTGGCATGGCCATCATGGGCTTCGGCGGCGGCGCGATGATCGGCTCGCCGCTGGCGGCCGAGCTGATGAAGAACTTCGCCGGCACCACTGACGTGGGCGTGATGCAGACCTTCATCGTGATGGCGCTGGTCTACTTCGTCTTCATGATGGGCGGCGCCTTCGGCTACCGCGTGCCGCCCACCGGCTGGAAGCCCGCCGGCTGGACGCCGCCGGTGGCGCAGGCCAACACCATGATCACCCAGCGCCACGTGCACGTGAAGAAGGTCTGGGGCATCCCGCAGTTCTGGCTGGTGTGGATCGTGCTGTGCATGAACGTGTCGGCCGGCATCGGCGTGATCGGCATGGCCAGCCCGATGCTGCAGGAAGTGTTCGGCGGCAGCCTGATCGGCGTGGCGCAGAAATTCGGCGAACTCGACAAGGCCCAGCTCACCGCGATTGCCGGCGTGGCGGCAGGCTTCACCGCGCTGCTGAGCCTGTTCAACATCGGCGGGCGTTTCTTCTGGGCCAGCCTGTCGGACAAGCTGGGCCGCAGGATGACCTACGTGGTCTTCTTCGTGCTCGGTGGCGCGATGTACCTCAGCGCACCGGGCAGCGCAGCAGCGGGCAGCAAGCTGCTGTTCGTGGCGGCCTTTTGCATCATCCTGAGCATGTACGGCGGCGGCTTCGCTACGGTGCCGGCCTATCTGGCCGACTTGTTCGGCACGCAGATGGTGGGCGCCATCCACGGCCGCCTGCTCACCGCCTGGGCCACGGCCGGGATCCTGGGCCCTGTGGTCGTCAACTACATGCGCGACTACCAGTTGGGCTTGGGGCTGCCGCGCGAGCAGGTCTACAACCAGACCATGTACATCCTCGTCGGCATGCTGGTGATCGGCCTGATCGCCAACCTGGCCATTCGCCCGGTCGCCGACAAGTGGTTCATGACCGACGCCGAACTGGCCGAGGAAAAGCGCCTGGCGCATGAGCGCGCCGCAGCCACCGAAGTGGGCTCCGGCTCCGGCAGCAACGGGGCAACCCCTGCTGTCGTGGTGGTGCTGGCCTGGGCAGCCGTGGGCATCCCGCTGATCTGGGGCGTCTACCGCACGCTGCTGAGCACGGCGAAGTTCTTCAACTGACCGGGCGCTCTTCACAAACAGACGCCTGAACGGCGTCACGCCCGCGCGGTCGGCCTCACGAGGGCCGGCACGCCGGGTGTGGCATGCCTTTGCCAGAGATTCCCTGCATGAGTGAACAAAAGATAGAGCTCTACGA
>NZ_JBFUGE010000178.1:0-11436 GCF_056403075.1 Ideonella sp. P3_A4
GCGGTATGCCATTGTTTGAGATGCAACCAGGCGCATCGGCAATCGTCGTTTCAAGCCCATTCCCTAAGCCGACAGCAGGGCCGGAGGCTTGACGAAGATGCGTTCCTTGTCGCCGGAAAGCATTGCACCAAATGCTGAGCGCCCCAACCGCTGCGCCGTCTCGCACGCCCCGATGGATAGGTTTTCACGCGCGAATTGGTTCGCCTCAGCCGGTGGGTGACGCTAGCGGAACTGCTCTATCGCGTTGCCCACCCACGTAACTGGTTTATTGATAGGTCGTGGCATCCAAGCCATAGGTGTTTGCGCCATCCGGTGTGAACTCTTCCGCCGTGGAACAGAGTCGTTAGCATCGCCGATGAGCGCAGTGCAGATACAGGTCCGCGCCTTGCTTTCTGCAGCGACTTGCCCTCGACCGGATGGGATTCGGGCGCTTTTCTCCGTGGCCTCGACGCCATGCCTTGCGTTCCTGAAAGGGGAGCTGTCGCGTCCTGCGGCGGTGACCCCGATGACATCGCGGAATCCATGAGCCAAGTGGCAGGCGGCCGCCTGCCCACCGAGCTCATTCTCGTCCGGACGTGACCGCTGCAGGGTTGTCGTCCAGTTGTCCTGATGCCCAGGCCCTCGCCATTTGATTTGGCGTCGGGGTCGACGGTCGGCTGCGTCCGGTTCGCAATATCAGCGTGTTCGTTTCAAGGAGAAATCATGCGATCTCTTGCACGCCATTTGGCGCGCTTCATGGCCGTATCAGCGATACCTGCCGTTGCTGCGGCTGCGCCTTTGACGTTCTACATGGACGAAGTCACTCAGTACTCTGATGTGACGATGTGCACCAACGCCGACCTGAACACCGTCTCCGATTCGCTGGCGACGGCGATGCGGGCCGACGGCTGGAGCGGCAACCGTTTCACCAATGCGTCGGCCTGGCCTCAGGACTTTCGCGACAAGTCGCTCGATGCGGGCGGTTTGGACGATTCCTACGGCGACGCCAATTCGTTGACGCTGTTCGCGGGCCACGGTGGCTCCGGGCTGCTGACCTTTCGCCCACGCAATGGCGTGTGCACCGCACAGGCGGGCAGCGACATGGCACTGGGCTATGGGTCGACGGGCGGTCTGGGCACCATCGGCATCTGGCTGAGTTGCGAGATGCTCGCCGGCGGGCTGCTGGACGAGGGCGGCGCGGGCTATCGGCGCATGAACCTGCGCCAAAGCCTGGGCTGGACGAACAGCATCGCGATCGGCGACGACGAGGCGCGCGACTTCTACAACTCGTCGAAGACCTTGTCCAACAAGGACGCCTGGATACGCCAGATGCAAAGCGGCGGTCGCAAACCGATGGTGCTATCGGCCACTACGGCCACGGACGCGGCGACTTGCTGGGCCTTCCACGGCAGCCAGTCGCTGGGCCAGCACGTGGTCGACACCTTGAGCGGCAACTGGGGTTACCGCTGCTGGGAATTCATCAGCTGAAACATCAGAGGACGCAACATGAAAACCATGAATACGGCCCATCAGGCCCGCAAGGCCATTCAATCGACGCGACGCAGCGTGTTGGCCGCCGCCGCGATCACCACGTTGCTCGCCTCGGCTTCGGCGGCGACTTGGGCTGCCGCAGCCGAACCGCTGTCTCAGGTAGGCGCGAGCTTGCCGGTGGCGCAGTTCGACAACGGTGCCATGCCGGCCGCCAAGACCTGGTCGCGCGCCAGCGGCTTTGCCAGCGTGCTGGCCGGCGAGGAGCTGCTGACGCTGCACAGCAAGGTGCGGGTCCCGGCCGCACAGGCGCAATTCCGGGTCGAATCGCGCAATGGCGCGCACTACCTGGTCGAAGCGACTCGTGAGCAGGGTGTGGCCCTGACCGAGAGCGGCGCTTCGGATGCCGAAGTCGCGCAGATGCGGGCGGCCGCGGCGTCTGTAGACAAGGCCGGGCGCATCAGCGTGCTGGTCGACAACGAGCGCCGCGACCTGCTCGCCGTGAATGGAGCGGTGGCCGACGATTTCAGTTCGGCGGCCGATGTGGGGGCGGGGCAGGCGCGGGCGGTCTTCGACGCGGTGCTCCTGTCGTTGTCGTCAAGCCACCTCGTCGAAGCGGATGCCTTGGCGATGGGGGCGCTGCGTACCAACCGGCTGATGCAGGGCGAGCGCGCACGTGGTGGCCCGGTGGTTTCGCGGGTGAAGGAATACCTGTTCGAAGTGCCACATGCGGTCGGCGGCATCGAGGTGTTCGGCGCCAGCACGACCGTGGCGGTTCACCGCTCGGGTGAGCTGGCCTCGATCCGCACGATCGGGCCGGTGGCGACCGAAGCTGCCGATCGCTCGATGGTGACGCGCACGGTGTCTGCCGAAGCGTTGGCCGAGCGAGCCCGCAAGGATTACCCGAGCGCCAAGGTCGTGTCACTCGGCCTGCGTTACCCGTGGCAAGCCACGGGCGATGCGGCTCTGGCGGCTCGCCCCAGGCAGGCTTTCCAGGTGATCCCGCTGGCGCAGGTGGCGGGCCGAGAAGTGAAGGGCCGCGCGCACTTCGTGTTCTATTCGGTGGAAGGCGAACACGTGGCGCCGCTGGTCTGGCCCAAGGCCAACCCGAATGCCACGGGTGATGCGCGTGAGTGACAGGCGTTGACGCCACCGCTGAATAGCGGTTGATCGGCTGCCCGGCGGGTGTTGAGCCTGCCGGAAAGCAAACGGGCGCCCTGTTGGGCGCCCGTTTTTCATTCCAGCGAATGTGGCGTCAGAGCACGTCTGAAGCGTAGTCAGCCAGCCTCGAGCGTTCGCCGCGCGCCAGCGTGATGTGGCCCGAGTGCGGCCAGCCCTTGAAGCGGTCGACCGCGAAGGTCAGGCCCGACGAGCCTTCGGTCAGGTAAGGCGTGTCGATCTGTGCCAGGTTGCCCAGGCAGACGATCTTGGTGCCCGGGCCGGCGCGGGTGATCAAGGTCTTCATCTGCTTGGGTGTCAGGTTCTGCGCCTCGTCGATGATGACGAACTTGTTCAGGAAGGTGCGGCCACGCATGAAGTTCAAGCTCTTGATCTTGATCTTGCTGCGCACCAAGTCGTTGGTGGCCGCGCGGCCCCATTCGCCGGCTGAGTTGTCGCTCTTGGCCAGCACCTCGAGGTTGTCGTCGAGTGCGCCCATCCACGGGCCCATCTTTTCTTCCTCGTTGCCGGGCAGGAAGCCGATGTCTTCGCCCACCGGCACGGTGACGCGGGTGACGATGATTTCGGTGTAGCGGCGGTCTTCCATCACCTGGCTGAGGCCTGCGGCCAGCGTCATCAGCGTCTTACCGGTGCCGGCGGTGCCGGTCAGCGTGATGAAGTCGCAGTCCGGGTCCATCAGCAGGTTCAGCGCGAAGTTCTGTTCGCGGTTGCGCGCCGTCACGCCCCAGACGGCGTTCTTGCCGTGGGTGTAGTCGCGCAGCGTCTTCAGCACTGCCGTCTTGCCGGTGATCTCGGTCACGCGGGCGAACAACGGGGCTTCGCCGGGCGACTCGAGGTAGACGAACTGGTTGATCATCAGCGCCGGCACCAACGGACCGCTGATGCGGTAGTAGGTGTGCCCGCCCTGGCTCCAGCTTTCCATGGTCTTGCCATGGCGCTCCCAGAAGTCGGCCGGCAGCGGCATCACGCCGGTGTAGAGCAGGTCGCCGTCTTCGAGCGTCTTGTCGTTGAAATAATCTTCGGCGGCCAGGCCCAGTGCGCGGGCCTTGACCCGCATGTTGATGTCTTTCGACACCAGCACCACGTCACGGGCCGGATGCTGCTCGCGCAGCGACTGCACGACGCCCAGGATCTGGTTGTCCGCCTTGCCCTGCGGCAGGCCGGCAGGCAGCTTCACGTCCAGCAGCGTGGTCTGGAAGAACAGCTTGCCGCCGGCTTCGCGGTGGCCGGTCTTGGCCAGCAGGATGCCGTCGGTCGGGTGCAGCTTGGTGTCGGACGCCAGCGCATCCAGCTCGCGGCTGACCTGGCGCACGTTGCGCGAGACCTCGCTCATGCCCTTTTTGTGGCCGTCGAGCTCTTCGAGCGTGATCATCGGCAGGTAGATGTCGTGCTCTTCGAAGCGGAAGAGCGACATCGGGTCGTGCATCAGCACGTTCGTGTCCAGCACGAACAATTTGGCCGGGCCGGTGCTGCGGGGTTTTCGTGGTTTGGGCTCAGCCGCGGGGGCTTTGCGGGCGACCGGAGCGGGGGCAGGCGCCTTGGTCTTGACCGGGGTGGGTGGTGCCGCCACGCCGTTGGCGCTGTCGTTTCGCAGCGCAAGGCGGGTGCTCTCGTCATCGGCGCTGGTGGCGCCGGCCTGGGTTCGGCGCGCCGATTTCGGCGCGGCTTGGGTTTCGTAGGCGGTGGCGGGAAGGATGGCGGCGCGAGTGGCAGGTGGCTTCGGCAAGGGCATGGAAAGCGGGGCTCAGGGGCCTGGTTCGCAAGGGGGCATGCAGGTGGCTTTGGCTGCCGGAGACAAAAAAGCCGCACAGACGGCTGTGCGGCTTGGTGTGGGGATGCTCGCCATCACGGTCTCGGGCATGAACCCATTATGCACATCCGGGATTCGCTGTCAGCCAGACGCCCGGGCGGGCGTGACGAGTCGTGAAAAGGAGACGCATTGGGCTTGCAGATCGAGCCACAGGCTGGGGCAGCCGGCCGCCAATGAAAAAGGCCGGCAGTGCCGGCCTTTGCGATCTTGGGCGCTTGCCCGGGCGGCGCTCAGGCCGCCTTCTTCAGGTCTTTCACGGCCTTCAGGACTTCGTCCACGTGGCCGGCGACCTTGATGCCGCGCCATTCGGCCCGCAGCACGCCGGTGGCGTCGATCAGGAAGGTCGAGCGCTCGATGCCCTTGACCTTCTTGCCGTACATGATCTTGTTCTTCACCACGCCGAACATGTGGCACAGCTTTTCTTCGGTGTCGGCGATCAACTCGAACGGCAGTTCAAGGTTCTGCTTGAACTTGTCGTGCGAAGCCATGTTGTCGCGGGACACGCCGAAGACCACCGCGCCGGCTTTCACAAATTCTTTGTGCTGGTCGCGGAACTGCATCGCCTCAGTGGTGCAGCCGGGTGTATTGTCCTTCGGGTAGAAGTACAAGACGATGGCTTGACCCTTGAAGGCCGTGTGGGTGAACTTCACGCCTCCGGTGGCTTGCGCTTCAAGTTCCGGCAGGGGTTTATTGAGGGCTGGCGTCATGAGGGKGGTGTCTTATGCGGGCGCCCCTGGGAGGCATAGCCCGTGATTATAAATTGAAGTGTGAGGTTTTCCTCGCGTCCGGGCTTACCCCCGTGGGCTAAGAAATGGCCGACCTCGCCTTGTCCATCACGAAGGCGCCCAATACCTTGCGGCCTTCGTTCGCCAGCACGTTGAAGGTGCGGCAGGCGGCGGCCGTGTCCATGGTCTCGACACCGATGCGGCGCTCGATCAACGCCCGGTAGAGCGCCGGCGAGACGAAGCGGTGCTGCTCACCGCTGCCGAAAATCACCAATTCCGGCGCAAAGCCGACGATGGCCTCGAAATGGGCCGGTTGAAGTGCGGCGGCGCTGTCGACCGGCCAGGCTTGAACCTCGCCGCGCCAGGGCACCAGCACGCTGGTTTCGAACGCGTTGCCGTGCACCCAGATACGGCCCGCTTCCAGCTTCGAAATGGCGTTCACGCCATCGAGGTGGTCCGGTTGGAATTTCATCGTGCTCCCTGGCCCTGAACGCAGGGCGCGAACGCGCCCTATGCCGCGAAAAGCCTATGGTTAAATTGTACGTTTTGCGGCGCAGCATGACCTTTCCCAGGGATGTGTGCGCTGCATGTGCCGCTGAGGAGTTTCCGGTTTGAAGCCCATCGCCAAGTCCAGCAAGCTCGCCAACGTCGGCTACGACATCCGTGGCCCCGTGCTGGACAAAGCGCGCCAGATGGAGGACGAGGGCCACAAGATCATCAAGCTGAACATCGGCAACGTCGCCGCGTTCGGCCTGGAGCCGCCGGACGAGATCGTGCAAGACATGATCCGAAACCTTCCACATGCGGCCGGTTACACCGATTCCAAGGGCCTGTTTGCACCCCGAAAAGCCGTGGTGCACTACTGCCAGGAAAAGCAGATCGCCGGCGTGACCGTCGACGACGTTTACCTCGGCAACGGCGCCTCCGAGCTGATCGCGATGAGCATGAACGCGCTGCTCGACGCCGGCGACGAAGTGCTGATCCCGTCACCCGACTACCCGCTGTACACCGCGGTGGTGGCCCTGTCCGGGGGCACGCCGGTGCACTACCACTGCGACGAGGGCTCGGGCTGGATGCCCGACCTGGCCGACATGAGCGCCAAGGTGACGCCGCGCACGAAGGCCATCGTCATCATCAACCCGAACAACCCGACCGGCGCGCTTTACCCGGTCGAGGTGTTGCAAGGCATCGTCGAGATCGCGCGCCAGCACCAACTGATCATCTTTGCCGACGAGATCTACGACAAGACGCTTTACGACGGGCTGGCCCACACCAGCATCGCCTCGCTGGCCGACGACGTGCTGTGCCTGACCTTCAACGGCCTGTCGAAGAACTACCGCTCGTGCGGTTATCGAGCCGGCTGGATGGTGGTCTCGGGCGACAAGCGCCACGCGACCGACTACATCGAGGGCCTGAACATGCTGGCCTCGATGCGCCTGTGCGCCAACACCCCGGGCCAGTTGGCGATCCAGACCGCCCTCGGTGGTTATCAAAGCATCAAGGACCTGGTCGCACCCGGTGGCCGCCTGGCGCGCCAGCGTGACCTGGCCTATTCGCTGCTTTCGCAGATTCCCGGCGTCAGCGTCGTCAAACCGAGCGCTGCGCTGTACATGTTCCCCCGCCTGGACCCGAAGGTCTACCCGATCGCGGACGACCAGCAGTTCGCCTACGAGCTGTTGGCCGAGGAAAAAGTGCTGATCGTGCAGGGCACCGGCTTCAACTGGTCGGCGCCCGATCACTTCCGCCTGGTGTTCCTGCCGAACACCGACGACCTGACCGAGGCCGTGGGCCGCATCGCCCGCTTCCTCGAGCACTACCGCAAGCGRCACGCCGTTTGACGATGTCGCTATGAGCCGCCCATCGCTCGTCAGCACCAACGCGACCAAGATCACGGGCAACACGGTCGAGTCGCAACAGCCAGGCCGCGACATCGGCGACTGCTGGAGCGCCGACCAGTGGACCTGGGACGGCCGTAGCTTCATCCACACAAGTTCATCCACCACCGGCATGTGCAAGCTGGTGGCGGCCGGCGGGGCCTGGACCCTGCCGACCATCGTCACGTCCGGAGGCACAACATCCGGCCGTTGACCACCGACCTGCGCCGCCACCACCCGTGGCCGCAGGCCGAAAGACCAGGGCATCGCATCACCCCACGAGAGTGAACCCCGACAGATCGATCCGAGAGACACAACACAAGGTGATACCTGAATGAAACCGATTCAAGTCGGCCTCATGGGCCTGGGCACCGTCGGAAGCGGCGTGTTCCATGTGCTCCAGCGCAACCAGGAAGAAATCTTCCGCCGGGCCGGCCGTGGCATTGAGCTGACCGTCGTGTCGCGCCGCGACCTCGAGCGCGCCCGTGCGATCGTCGGCACCCAGACGGACATCGTGGCCGATGCGCGCGAGATCATTGCCAATCCCGACATCGACATCGTCGTCGAGCTGATCGGCGGCACCGGCATCGCGAAGACGCTGGTGATGGAGGCCATTGCCGCCGGCAAGCATGTGGTGACCGCCAACAAGGCGCTGATTGCGATCCACGGTACCGAGGTGTTCGCCGCGGCCCACGCCAAGGGCGTGATGGTGGGTTTCGAGGCGGCGGTGGCCGGCGGCATCCCGATCATCAAGGCGCTGCGTGAAGGCCTGACCGCCAACCGCATCGAGTGGATCGCCGGCATCATCAACGGCACGACGAACTTCATCCTCAGCGAAATGCGCGACAAGGGGCTGGACTTCGCCACCGTGCTGAAAGAAGCCCAGCGCCTGGGCTACGCCGAGGCCGACCCGACCTTTGACATTGAAGGTGTCGATGCCGCGCACAAGGCGACGATCATGAGCGCGATCGCATTCGGCGTGCCGGTGCAGTTCGACAAGGCCCATGTCGAGGGCATCACGCAGCTGTCGGCGACCGACATCAAGTACGCCGAGCAACTGGGTTACCGGATCAAGCTGCTGGGCATCACCAAGCGGCGTGAACACGGCATCGAGCTGCGCGTGCACCCGACGCTGGTGCCGGCCAAGCGCCTGATCGCGAACGTCGAAGGCGCGATGAACGCGGTGGTGGTGCAGGGCGACGCCGTCGGCACCACCCTGTACTACGGCAAGGGCGCCGGCTCGGAACCCACCGCCTCGGCCGTGGTCGCCGACCTGGTCGACATCACCCGCCTGCACACGGCCGACCCCGACCACCGTGTGCCGCACCTGGCCTTCCAGCCCGACGCGATGGCCGACACGCCGATCCTGCCGATCTCGCAGGTGGTGACCGCTTTCTACCTGCGTCTGCGGGTGGCTGACGAGGCGGGGGTGCTGTCGAAGATCACGACGATCCTCGCCGAGCACGACATCTCGATCGACGCCGTGCTGCAGCGCGAATCGGCCGAAGGCGAGAAGTCGACCGATCTGATCATCCTGACCCACGACACGGTCGAGGGCCGGATGCGCGATGCGCAGGCGAAGATGCAGGCGCTGTCCAGCGTGCAAGCGCCGATCGTTTCGATCCGCAAGGAGGAGCTCGCCTGATGGCCATGCAATATCTCAGCACCCGTGGTGACCCCACGCCCAGGCGTTTCTGCGAAATCCTGCTCGAGGGCCTGGCACCGGACGGCGGCCTGTACCTGCCGGCCCAGTACCCGAAGGTCGACGACGCGACGCTGTCGAAGTGGCGCAGCCTGTCGTACGCCGACCTGGCCTTCGAGATCCTGTCGCTGTACATCGACGACATCCCGGCCGCCGACCTGAAGTCGCTGACTGCCAAGACCTACACCAAGGCCGTGTTCGGCACCGACGCGATCGTGCCGGTGCGCAGGCTTGGCGAATCGGGCCTGTTCATCGAAGCCCTGTCCAACGGCCCGACGCTGGCCTTCAAGGACATGGCGATGCAGCTGCTCGGCAACCTGTTCGAGTACGAACTCGGCCGGCGCGGTGAGCAGCTGAACATCCTCGGCGCGACCTCGGGTGACACCGGCAGCGCGGCCGAATACGCGATGCGTGGCAAGCGCGGCGTGCGCGTCTTCATGCTCAGCCCGAATGGCCGCATGAGCCCGTTCCAGCAGGCCCAGATGTTCAGCCTGCAGGACGAGAACATCCACAACATCGCCGTCGAAGGTGTGTTCGACGATGCGCAGGACATCGTCAAGGCGGTGTCGAACGACCTGGGCTTCAAGCGCGCGCAGAAGATCGGCACCGTCAATTCGATCAACTGGGCGCGGCTGCTGGCGCAGGTCGTCTACTACTTTGCCGGCTATTTCCAGGCCACGAAGTCGAACGCCGACCAAGTCAGCTTCACCGTGCCGTCGGGCAACTTCGGCAACGTCTGCGCCGGCCACGTCGCGCGAATGATGGGCCTGCCCATCAGGCACCTGGTGGTCGCGACGAACGAGAACGACGTGCTCGACGAGTTCTTCCGCACGGGAACCTACCGCGTGCGCAAGGGGGCGGAGACGCACGAAACCTCGAGTCCGTCGATGGACATCTCGAAGGCCTCGAACTTCGAGCGCTTCGTGTTCGATCTGCTGGGCCGTGACGGCGCTCGCACCCGCGAGCTGTTCAGCACGCAGATCGAGCGCCAGGGCGCCTTCAGCCTGTCGGCTGAGGAGTTTGCGCACATCGCCAACTTCGGCTTCCAGTCCGGCCGCAGCACGCACGCCGACCGGTTGGTGACGATTCGCAGCAGCTGGGAACAACACGGCACGATGATCGACACCCACACTGCCGACGGCGTGAAGGTGGCGGCCGAGCGGGTCGAAGCCGGCGTGCCGATGATCGTGCTGGAAACGGCGCTGCCGGCGAAGTTTGCCGAGACCATCCGCGAGGCGCTGGGCCGCGAGCCCGAGCGGCCGGCGGGGCTGGAGGGCATCGAGGCGCTGCCCAAGCGTTTCACCGTGATGACACCGGACGTTGCCCGCGTAAAAACCTACATCGCGCAGCACACTGGCCTGGCGGCGTGACACGTCGCGGGGCTTGCATGTACGCTGCGGTTTGCCATGGCTGAACCCACTGTTTCTTCGCCCAAACCCCCGCTGATGTCACTCGACGAGGCACTTGCCCGCCTTGTCGAGGTGGCCAGCGCCCGGCGCATCGCCGATTCGCAAGACCTGCCCACAGCCCAGACTCTGGGCCGCGTGCTGGCCGCGCCGGTGGTCTCGTCGCTCGACGTGCCGCCCGCCGACAACAGCTCTATGGACGGCTTCGCGCTGCGCTTCGCCGACCTGTCGCCCGACGTCGTGCTGCCGGTCAGCCAGCGCATCGCCRCTGGCGCCGTCGGCAAGCCGCTGGAGGCTGGCACGGCCGCCCGCATCTTCACCGGCGCGCCCATTCCGCCCGGTGCGGACACGGTGGTGATGCAGGAGCAGTGCGAGCCGCTGGCGATCGACGCGCCCGAAGAACGCGCCCGCATCCGCGTCACCGGCCCGGTCGAAGCGGGGCAATGGATCCGCCGCCGCGGTGAAGACGTCGTGCGGGGCAGCACGGTGTTGGCGGCCGGCACGCGGCTGACGCCACAGGCGCTGGGCCTGGCGGCCTCGGTGGGCGCCGCCACGCTGCGGGTGCTACGCCGTCCGCGCGTTGCCCTGTTTTCCACCGGCGACGAGTTGGTGATGCCGGGCGACCCGTTGCCACCTGGCGCGATCTACAACTCCAACCGCTTCACCCTGCGCGCGCTGCTCGAGGCGGCAGGCTGCGAGGTCGACGACCTCGGCATCGTGCCCGACAAGCTGGAGGCGACGCGCGAGGCGCTGCGCCGCGCCGCGCAGGGCAACGACCTGATCATCACCTCGGGTGGCGTCTCGGTCGGCGAAGAGGATCATCTGAAGCCCGCCGTGCAGGCGGAGGGCCGACTGGATATGTGGCAAATCGCCATCAAGCCGGGCAAGCCCCTGGCTTTCGGTGCGGTGCACCGCGAGAAGGGCGAGGCGCTCTTCATCGGTCTGCCGGGCAACCCGGTGTCCAGTTTCGTCACCTTCCTGCTGGCGGTGGCACCGGTGCTGCGGGCATTGCAGGGCTTGCCATCGGCATTGCCGCGGGCGTTGCCGCTGCCGGCAGGCTTCGACTGGCCCAAGCCCGACAAGCGGCGCGAGTTTCTTCGCGCGCGGCTGAATGAGCAGGGCGAGCTGGTGTTGTTTGCCAATCAAAGTTCGGGCGTGTTGACCTCGGCCGTCTGGGCCGACGGGCTGGTCGACAACCCGCCGGGTCAGGCGATTGCCAAGGGCGATACGGTGCGCTTCCTGCCGCTGTCCTGGCTCGTTGGCACCTGAGGTC
>NZ_JBFUGE010000179.1:0-11421 GCF_056403075.1 Ideonella sp. P3_A4
AAGCGGTCACCGGCGCAGCACGGACCCATGCTCTGAGTCCGACGTCAGAGCGACCGCTCAGCTTAGCGCGCGAAGCCCGGCCGAATGACTGCAAGGTGCCAGGCATCGTGCGTACCGCCGCCGGTAGCGAGCGGCAGCAACCGCTGCAGTGCTGACCTTGGCCGAATGAACAGCCGCGTCACCGCCTGCCTCCCGAGCTCAGATCTTGTTCTCTTTCCACAGCACGATCAGCTCGATTGGCCAGAACTCGAACGGCAGCATCGTCACCGCCTGGGTCGATGGATGGGTCAGGATGGGGAACAGGCTGCTCGACAGCACGCCGTTCGGGACGTGCTTGCGAAAGACCATGAAGGTGGCCGAGCGGACCGGCTTGCTGGAGAACACCTTCGGCAACTCGAACCCCATCGAGCGGTCGACTTCATCGGTGACGAGTCGCGCCACCTCCTTCAGCTCCGCGTCGGCCGGATCGGTGCGATTGAACGAGAAGAAGGTACGGTGACCGTCGCGCCGCGCCTTCAGCGGCGTGGCGGTATCCGGCGGCTCACTGCCGCGCTTGGCCCTCGGGCATCAACGATCCCAGCCTGGACGAATGGGTATGTCTTGTGGACGCCATGACTCGAATCATGCCGACATCGTCCAGACACTGTCGCTGTGCATCGATGCACAGAACAGCACCGCAACAACGCCCTCAGGAGAAGCCATGAAATCGACCGCCTTCCTCACCATTGCACTGACGGCCGTGTTGCCGCTTGCCCTGTCCACAGCCGCGATTGCGCAGGCTGCTCCCGCCATTCCAGGCTACGCCTACGGCCAGAAGTCGCTGGCCAAGGCACCGTACACGCTGCAAGACCTGGAGTCGCTGAAGAAGACCCTGCTCTTCACCGATGAAGACGTGCGCTACCTGCGCATGAGCAAGGCGATCCTGGCCGACCAGACCGAAGCCATCCTGGACGTTTGGTACGGCTTCGTCGCTTCCACGCCCGAGCTGGTGGCGTACTTCAAGAACAACAAGACTGGCGCACCCGACGGGGCCTATCTGGACGCCGTTCGCAAGCGCTTCGGTCAGTGGATTCTCGACACGGCGGACGCGAACTACAACCAGGCGTGGCTCGACTACCAGTACGAAATCGGCTTGCGCCACACGGCACCGAAGAAGAACCAGACCGACAAGGCCGATAGCGCACCGTCGGTGAATTTCCGCTACCTGTCGGCGCTGACGATTCCGGTGACGACCACGCTCAAGCCCTTCCTGGCCAAGAAGGGTGCCTCGGCTGCCGACGTCGACAAGATGCACGCCGCCTGGGTCAAGTCGGTGCTGATGCAAACCATTCTGTGGAGCTACCCGTATGTGCGTGAGGGCCAGTTCTGAGCCTTCGCCGAACTCATGAGCGCTAAACCCGGTGCGCCGGGCCGGCGACGGGCCGTCGCCACCATGGCGATTTCCAGGCGGCCGCCAACAGCAACGGGCTCAGGTGTGCACGATTGCGCGTTCAGGCAGGGCCGGAGGTCCAACATAGGGATGGAATGCGGGCACCCAGCGCTCAAGCATCGGCCTGGCCCGATGGTCGGTCGATTCCGGCGCGGGCTTGCGGGCCCGCTGCGCGCTTGCTTGCCACAAGGCGGGCCGAGGTCGACATCGTTCCCCGAAGGGAGATCTCATGCGACTCAACCTGCATTCCCTTTCACGCCTTCTGCTGCCGCCGCTGCTGGCCGCACTGGCCGGTTGGTCCGTGGCCGCGCCCACCTACCGTGCCCACGTCATCGCCGCGCCCGAGGTGTCGGGGGGCATCGAGTTCATCTGGTACAGCGCGCTCGACACGAACAACCACGGGACGTCGCTGTTGACGTTGTCGCAGTACGGCAACCAGGGCGTTGGCTTCGTCGTTTACGACAAGGCGGGCCAATACCTGCGTTCTGTCGGCGGCTTCGGCCGCTACGGCGGCAACCTGTGCAATGCCATCAACGACCATGGCGACGTGGCCGGGTACGACTGGGCCGGCTACTACTGGTTCGCCACCGTGCAGAAAGACCAAGGTTTCAGCGCCAGGATCCACGGCTTCCCCGAGGGCGTCTTCAACGGCTCATTCAGCGACGCCTACGCCTACGGCATGAGCGACAACGGCCATGTGGTCGGCCAGGCCGTGGGTGAACTCGACGGCCGCTCACGCGCCTATGTCTGGCACGAAGAGGTGATGCAGGAGATCGGCACCTTCGGCGGCGCCACCAGCACGGCGCTGGCCGTCAACAAGAATGGCGTGGCCGTGGGGTACGCCGACCTGGCGGACGGCAGCGTGCACGCCTTTGCCTTCCGCAAGGGAATGCTGCACGACCTGGGAACGCTCGGCGGCGCCAACTCATCGGCCCTCGACATCAACAACCGCGGGCAGATCGTCGGCAAGGCGCAGCAGGCCGACGGCACTGAGCGGGCCTTCATCTTCGACAGTCGGCAGATGAGCGCGCTGCCCACGCCGGAAGGCGCGAGCGCCCACGCCGACTCGATCAACCAGCTCGGGCAGGTGATCGGCACTTACACACTGGCTGGCCAGAGCCACCCGTTCCTGTTCGAGGAAGGCACCGTGCACCGTCTGCAGGATCTGCTATCGGCCCACGACCAGACCGTCTGGACGATTGCGAGTGCGACCACCATCAACGACAAGGGCTGGATCCTGGTCGACGCCAACAAGGCCGGCGACTTGCACTCGACGGTGCTGCTGCTCAAGCCAGCGCGATGAGCGCCGCGGGATCAGCCCAGCAGTCGCGCCGGTCTTGCGCAACGCGGTAGTTCACTCGCGCACCGCACGGCAGAGTCCCCAGCAAACGTCCGCCAGACGTGTCGTTGGACCGCGCGAGTGGGACTGAAGCCCTTTTGCTCGGGCCAGGGATACCACCCGGCGCCTGGCCACGCTCATCACGACAATGGCGCGATGGCCTCGATCTCCTCCCATCGCCTCATCGCTGCCGACGTGCATCGGGTGCCCAAACCCTTCCATGCCTTCGCGGTTCGCAGCGACGAGCCGCGGCACGCCTTCGACGCACGCGAGCCCTACGGCAGGGTGCACATCGTGCACACCACATTCCTCGATGCTGGCTCGCTCGCGAGCCTCGTGGTCGAAGGCTATGCGCGAGTGAACATCGAGGCGTTCTCGGACATCGACTACGCAAACACGACGCTGGAAGACCTGGCCGTGGCCGCGCCCGGCGTGGTCGACCTGGTCGGGGAGATCGCCGGTGCATTGCAAGTGACAGGCGTTCTGGGGGACGAACTCAGCGCTTACCGAAGCAGCGTCGCCACCCGGATCGACTACCTCGCATCATGCGGCGCCGGTTTTCACAACGATGTCAGTCGCCACTGGTCGCGTTGCCTTTTCTGGCTTCTTGCGCTCGACGTCTCTGATGTGGAATTCGTGATGCCGCATGCCGGTGTTCGCCTGGCGTTGGCACCCGGCGATCTGGTTGTTTTCGACCAGACGATGGCACACGGGCTGTGCAGGCCCGATGACAACGGCGAAGCCGTGGCCACGTCCTTCGAGGGCGACCGTCGTCAACGTCAGCTATTCCTGACCGGCGAGATCCTGCTGACGGACGCTCAATGGACAGCTCTCGGCGCGCCGTGGCTTCCGGTGGAAGAACACGAGCGCCGGGGAGCGCTCGATCTGATGGTCGTCGAGTTCGATGAGCGCAGCGGTGCCATCAAGCGCCTGCGGGCGCTGCGGGACTGCATGAAGCGCAGCACTTGCCACGTCGACGAGTCCACTGACTGACAGTGATCGACATGCAGCCGATGCGCCGCCGACACGGTCCAGAATCGGGACCAGAACCTTCTGAACCTTGCGGCCTGATCTCGGTCGCTGCTCGCTTGAATTCCGCCCCTCTCCCCTCCGACCTGCGCACTGTCGTCGCACAAGCCTACCGTGCGTTCCGCCACCGCGCCGCGCCGCCGTTCCCTTTGGACGTCTGCCTCGAGTGCTGTGTCTCGGCGGACTTTGAGCAGCAACTGCGCCTGTGGCCACTGGCACAAATCACGGCTCAGCATCTGTACGAGTACAACGCCTCCGCCAAGAGCGAAGTTCAATCCACGCAAGAGGTCGGCCACCTGCTGCCCCGCATGCTCGAGCTATTGGCCGAAGGCGACCAGATCCACCATTCCATCGAGCTCTCACTCGATCGCCTCGGCCGTTGCCCTGAAGGCTGTTGGAACGAGGATGAGCGCGAAGTGCTCAACCGCTTCACGCTGGCGTACTTCGATTGCATCTTGCGTGGCGTCCCGCTGGGCAATGGCGGTCGCCGGTGGTTGGACGACGCGCTGAGTGTCTTGCTGATGTTCGACATCGGCGGGCTTGCCACCGAGCCACTTCTAGGCCATTGGCTGCGTTGTGAGGATCCGGTCGCCACCGTTCAGTTCGTGACCACGACCTACTGGGAATTTTGGCGCGCCCACGAGTACCGCAATGCCTTTGCCTCTGATCGTCCCGAGTTCCGCGCGCAGATTCGAGACTGGTTGCTGAACCCGGACAACCGCCAACGCTTCGTCGAAAAACTGCTGGCCCCAGAGTTCCAGCGACTGGCCGATCAGCAGCCTCCTTGCGGGCACACCCCGTTCAGCACGATGGTGGACGGGGTGTTTGATTCGCTGACTCAGTGAAGGCGATCGGCTGCGTCAACCGTCGATCGCAATCGGCGGAGGTGTCCACTCGCATGGCAATGCAAGCTCCTTGCCTTCCTGCGTCGCCAGGTGCACTTCTTGTTTGGCTGCGCAGCGGGTCAAGGCTTGCTGAACGGCCGTTCTCGGGTTCTCTTGCATGTTGACGCCTTCGAGCGAAGTGAGCACCACGTTCTCCCTGATGCGTTTGCAGGCGGGCAGCGAAAAGACCTCGTACACCTGGTTGTTATAGCCGAAGCTTGCACTGCCTTCACAGTCTTGCCTCATCAGTGCCCCGAACAGATTGTCGAGAAGCTTCCCGGCGAAAACGGGTTGGTCGAATTCCTTGGCGCCGGGCGCGTGAACGCCGAAGTTGGTACCGGACCGCGGGATGGCATGGGCCCAGGTCTCGTCCGACGAGATCAGCCGAACCAGATCGTTCAACGCGTTGGCATCCGGCGCCGATCGGCGCACCACCGTCAACAGATCGTCCACCGAGTAGACCTTGGCCACGCGCTGACGCTCGAAGACGGCAGACAAGACGTCCAGGGGTCGCGCTGAACCATCCTTGGAGCTCAACGCAGACGCGATGTGGAAGAGCGCGGTCCCACAGTCATAGTGAGCACTGCCGCCTCGAGACGTCTTCTCCTTCAACGTCTCACCGTTCGCATTGAGGCAGTTCATGAATTTGGCCGAGATCGTCGCGGCATAGCGGGCGTTGTCGCCCGAGATCGTCCTCAGTGCGTCGTGTGCCATGGCCTCGGCACCGCCCTCGTGAAGCCAGATGGGTTGATCGGCTGCGGTCTGCCACATGCCGTGGTTCCACAAATGGGCCAGCTCGTGCGCGACGAATGCGTTGAGCTCGTAGGCCAGTCCGTCGTTGGGCTGTTGCCACCGAGGGCCCAACAGGTTCAGCCGGATCATGTGTCCGCTCACATCGCCGCGATAGAGGGGCTGCTCCGGCCGGTCGGCGGGCTCATAGCTGGCGACGATCCAGGGCCTTTGTGACGGGCGGCTTCCGAACTTCGTCTGGTAGAGCCCCATGATCGCTTCGACGCTCTTCGGCAGTGCCGCGGCCATCCACGCCGGCATCCGGGAGTCCACCGTGATCGCGTAGGCATCGGTCGACTTCAYGCCGGCTGCGCCGACCACCAAGTAGGTTGATTCGTCGTTGGCGCCCCAGACGGGCTTGTTGCCTTTCACGGGCCGACCGAGGGCCGCGCCTTCGCCCGCAATGCGAACCACGCCACCGTCTCGCGGCAGCAGGTAGTCGGCATACACGGYTGCCGCACGCCCGCCGTTGAGCGGCATCACGGGGATGTACACCCGGTCGACCTGCCCATCGTTCACGTCGGGCCGCAGCTCTACCGTGAAGCTGCGAACCGGCTGCGCAAAGGTGATCGACTCACCGTCTGCGGCCATCTTGGCCGACTCGCCCAGCCGCCAGGACAGTCGGCGCATGTTGCCCCCTTCGGGAAACCGCAGCCGCTGCGTCGGCTTCGACAACACGTACTTCGCCTCGACCACCCCGCTTTCGTCGCGCTTGGTCAGCGTCACATCCGCCGATTGGCCGATGGCCAGCCCGCAAAACCCAATGGACAAGGACGCGGCGACCACCGCAGCTGACAACAATCTCATCGGTTCTCCCTGGAAGAGTGATGGGGTCGGTGACCGGACCACGCCGCTTGTGGTTCACCCGAAAGCCCCTCTGCGAAACATGTTTCTAAATCGTTCAGACGGAATCCATCGATCGAATGCGACATTGAATTGTTGCCGGGAAGCAAACTACGCTCGCGGTCAGCACATGGCCCGTTATGAGCTGTGACAGCGCCCTTCCCTTTCTCAACCCCTTCCACACAACAAAGAGGTGACAGCCCGATGAGATTCGATCCCCTGCGCAAGACCCTGCTCGTGTCCGCCGTCGCGCTCGCCTGTGCGGCAGCCCACGCGGCCTCGCAAGCCCCTGTCGCAGCCGAGAACGGCATGGTCGTGACCGCCCAGCACCTGGCCACGCGCATCGGCGTGGACGTGCTGAAGGACGGCGGCAACGCCGTCGACGCGGCCGTGGCGGTGGGCTACGCGCTCGCCGTTGTCTACCCCGCGGCCGGCAACCTCGGCGGTGGCGGCTTCATGACCATCCAGCTCGCCGATGGCCGCAAGACCTTTCTCGATTTCCGCGAGAAGGCGCCGCTGGCGGCCACTGCCAACATGTACCTCGACAAGGACGGCAACGTCGTCAAGGGCGCCAGCACGATTGGGCACCTGGCCGTCGGCGTGCCCGGCACGGTCTCGGGCCTCGAGCTGGCGCGCGAAAAGTACGGCACGATGAAGCGCCCCACCCTGCTCGCGCCGGCCATCAAGCTTGCGCACGACGGCTTCGTGCTCAACCAGGGCGACATCGACCTGCTCGCGACCGCGACCAATGATTTCAAGAAGGACGCGGCGACGGCCGCGATCTTCCTGAACAAGGGCGAGCCGTTCCAGGCCGGCCAGAAGCTGGTGCAGAAAGACCTCGCGACCACGCTGAAGCTGATCAGCGAGAAGGGTGAGAGCGGCTTCTACAAGGGCAGCGTCGGTGCAGCGATCGTCGCCTCGAGCACCGCAGGCAAAGGCATCATCGCGCAGGCCGACCTCGACCAGTACAAGACCCGCGAGATGGCGCCCGTCGAGTGCGACTACCGCGGCTTCCACGTGGTCTCGGCGCCACCGCCGAGCTCGGGCGGGGTGATCATCTGCGAGATCCTCAACGTGCTCGAAGGTTATCCGCTGAAGGAGCTGGGCTTCCGCTCGGCGCAGTCGGTGCACTACCAGATCGAGGCGATGCGCCACGCCTATGTGGACCGCAACTCCTACCTCGGCGACCCCGACTTCGTGAAGAACCCGCTGGACCGGTTGCTGTCGAAAGACTATGCGGCGAAGCTGCGCGCGGCAATTGATCCGAACAAGGCCGGCATCAGCCAAGAGATCAAGCCCGGCGTGGCACCGCATGAGGGCAGCAACACCACCCACTACTCGATCGTCGACAAATGGGGCAACGCCGTCTCGGTGACTTACACGCTGAACGACTGGTTCGGCGCGAAGGTCACTGCCGCGAAGACGGGTGTGCTGTTGAACGACGAGATGGACGACTTCACCGCCAAGATCGGCGTGCCCAACCTCTACGGCCTGGTGCAGGGCGAGGCCAACAAGATCGAGCCGGCCAAGCGGCCGTTGTCGTCGATGAGCCCGACCATCGTCTCGAAAGACGGCAAGCCGGTGATGGTGGTCGGCACACCAGGCGGCAGTCGCATCATCACCGCCGTGCTGCACACGATGATCAACGTGATCGACTACGGCATGAACGTGCAGGAGGCGGTGGACGCACCGCGCTTCCACCAGCAGTGGCTGCCCGAGTCGACCAACGTCGAGAACTTCGCGCTCAGCCCCGACACGCGCAAGATCCTCGAGGGCATGGGCCACAAGCTGGGTGACCCGCAGCCGGCGAACCACCTCGCGGCGATTCTGGTCGGTGCGCCGTCACTCGGCGGCAAGCCGGTGGGCAAGAACCGCTTCTACGGTGCGAACGACCCGCGGCGCAACAGCGGGCTGGCGCTCGGCTATTGAGCGCCCCAGGGCTCGGCAAGCCGAGCCCGCGCCCGCGCCCGGGGGATCAAGGAACTCGGGAACGGCCCTTCGTTTCCTTGAGAGCGCCGCTGGGCTCGGCAGCGCGAGTGCGGGCCTGCATTGGCGGGCCCCTACTTCGCGCTGGGCGCGAGCTGGTCCAGGATCGCGAAGGCGGTCTTGACGCGTGAAGGGATCGGGTAGCTCTTGTTGGCCAGCATCACGATGCCGATCTTCTTCGCCGGCACGAAAGCCACATAGGCGCCGAAGCCGCGGGTGGATCCTGTCTTGTTGAAGAGTCGCTGATCGGCCAATGCCTGCGGCCCGATCTGCTCCGTACGATTGGCTTCAAAGATGACGCCGGCAGAGTTGCCCGCCAACAGCTGCTCCAGGGACACGGGGTACGCGTACTGCTCCCAGCCGAGCCCTTGCACCATCGCGCCGACCTTGAAGTGGCCGACATGCGTGAGATCGACCGCGCGACGGACCGGCTCATCCAGCCCGCTCGGGTCGATGTTGGCCTGCACGAAGCGGATCATGTCGGAGGACGTCGACTTGACGCCATGGGCCTCGGCGGCGAACAGGTCCGGCCGCACGCGCACGGGCTTGTTCTTCTCGTCGTAGCCCCACGCGTAGTCGGCCATGGCGCTGTCGGGCACACGGATGTGGCTGCGGCGCAGGCCCAGCTGGGGAAAGATCTGTGTCTCGACGGCCTCCGCAAAATCACTCTTTATTGCGAGGCCAGTGATGTGCCCGAGAAGACCGATGCTCGGGTTCGAATACTCACGTTGCGCGCCCGGCTTGGCGTCAGGCTTCCATTGGCTGAAGTAGGCAAGCATCCCGGCGTCGGTGTCGGGGACCTTGTCCGGGAACTGCAGCGGCAGCCCGCCAGCGGTGTAGGTGCCCAGGTGGAGAAGGCTCGCCTTGTCGATCGCCCGCCCTTTCAGCTGCGGTAAGAACTTGCTGGGATGGTCGTCCAGCGACAGCTTCCCGGTCGCCTGTGCGTACGCCGTCAGCGTTGCCGTGAACGTCTTGCTGACCGATCCGAGTTCGAAGATCGTCGTCTCGCTCACCGGCGTCTTGCTCTCTTTGGAGGCAACGCCGTAGTTGAAGAAGAAGGGTTGCCCATCGATGGTCACGGCGACAGCCATGCCGGGCACGTCATGCTCAGCCATGAGCGGGCGGATCGCTGCGTCAACGATGCCGCGGATCTTCTCGGTATCGGCGCCGGCCCACGCCGCAAGCGGTGTCAGGCATGAGAAGAGAAATGCAAATGCTTGGCTGCAGATGTGTTTCGAAACGTCGGTCAAATGGATCCTCGATACGGTCGATCGCCCGGTGGCGCGGAAGCGGCTCGCGACTGTATCGCTGGCAGGCAGACGTGAAGCAGACCCTCAAATGACGCGGGCGCTCCCACCAATGGTGTGGAGCGCCCGCGGGCCTGGTGACAGAGCCAGAGCTACATGAGCTGAGGATCGACCCCAGACCGGGAGATTGAAGACATATCACCTCCTTTCACAGTGCTGCGACGCCCGCAGATTACTCGTTTTGAGCCACACGTCAATGTCCCTGGCCAAGACGTAAGCAGCCGTTAATTTGCGGGCCCGGCCTTGTGGTGGATCTACCATCGCGGCCCACAGGATTTACCACTGGTGCCGGCTGTTGAGTGTCGGCATTCTCAGCGCCTCCTAACTTTCACTTCGAGGAGACGCACGATGAAGTTCCACGTTCAAGCGACTGTGCTGGCGTTGAGCATCGCCGCTCTTGCGGTGCCGGCGCAGGCCCTGGCCCAAAGCGATGTGCCGGACGGCCACCAGGCCCAGACGGCATCGAAGATCAAGGTGATCTTCGTGATCGCGTTCGAGAACCACGATGCGAAGCAGATCTACGGCAACAAGTCCGACGCGCCGTACATCAACAACACCTTGATGCAGACCTACGCCTACGCGACGAATTTCCGCGACGAGCTTCCGAACGAAGAGAGCGAGGCGCACTACCTCTGGATGGAGGCGGGCACCAACAAGTTCTCTGACCATTCGTTCACCGGCGATGGCGATGCGACGAAGAACAACAGCACCAAGAGCACCGCACACCTGGTGACGCAGATCAAGAATGCCTCCAACGGCGTGACGTGGATGTCGTACCAGGAGGGCATCAGCGACAAGACCGGCAAGTGCCCGATCACGTCGTCGAAGTTCTACGCCGCCAAGCACAACCCGTTCGTTTTCTTCCGCGATGTGTCGGGCAACCCGCCGTCGAAAACCAACAGCTATTGCATCAGCCACCACAAGGACGCCAGCCTGCTGGCGGCCGACCTCGCGAACAACAGGGTGGCCACCTACAACTTCATCACCCCCAACCTGTGCAACGACATGCACGGCGAGAGCGGCTGCCCGAGCAACAACGAGATCAGGATGGGCGACGACTGGCTGAAGAACAACCTGCCTGCATTGATCGGCTACGTGAACGCCAACGAAGGGGTGATCTTCCTCACCTGGGATGAAGGCGACGGCACGAACCTGCTGCCCTTCATCGCCGTCGGCCCGGGCGTCAAGCAGGGTTACGCCAGCACGGTGAAGTGGACCCACAGCTCCCAACTGAAGTCGATCGAAAGGATCCTGGAGCTGCCGGTGCTTTCGACCGTGAGCAGCGCCACCGACTTTGCCGACCTGTTCGAGGCCGGGCAATTCCCCTGATCCTGAGCCCCGCAGTTCCAGCTATGGTGCTCCGTCCCGCCGCCGGTTGCTGCCCGCGGCGGGGCCCTCCCCACACGAGGCATCGCATGAACAACAACACCGAGACAAGCTCCGGCAAGGCTGTGAAGAAGTGGCTGGCTGCCACGTTGGCAGCTACCTTGTGTGTCGGCGCCTGTGCCGCAATCACCTACGGCAAATGGCCAACGACCACCACGGTGACGAACGCCGACAAGGCCGACGCTTTCGGTGAGAACATGAGCGGCTTGTTCTATCAGCCCGCGGCCGGTTCGCAAGCACCCGTCTTGTGGGCGGTGCAGAACTCGCCGTCCAAGCTGTACAACCTGACGGCGAAGGGCCAGCTGTTCGTCAAGAGCACGGCGAACGACTGGGGCTCCGGCAAGACGCTGCGCTATCCCAACGGCAGCGGGGCACCTGACGCCGAAGGGGTGACCCTGGCCGAGCTCGACTCCGCGGCCATCTATGTAT
>NZ_JBFUGE010000180.1:0-11405 GCF_056403075.1 Ideonella sp. P3_A4
CCACCGATTCCTCGCACCTGGATGACGATGAACTCGAACGACACGAACTTCGCTGCGGCGGCCCACCGCGCAGCCTTTCGCCCCGACTTTGCCTGGGGCTCTGCGACCAGCGCCGCGCAGATCGAAGGTGCCGGCGCGCTCGACGGCAAGGGCCCTTCGATCTGGGACGCCTTCTGCCGCGAACCCGGCCGCATCAACGACGGCTCGAACATCGACGTGGCCTGCGACCACTACCACCGCTACCGCGAAGACGTGGCGCTGATGAAATGGCTGGGCCTGAAGGCCTACCGCTTCTCGTTCGCCTGGCCTCGCGTGCAGCCACTGGGCCGCGGCCTGTGGAACGAAGCCGGTTTCGCGTTCTACGACCGGCTGATCGACAGCCTGCTCGAAGCCGGCATCGCGCCGCACGCGACGCTGTACCACTGGGACCTGCCGCTCGCGCTGCATACGCAATTGGGCGGCTGGCCGGCGCGCGAGATCGTGCCGCACTTCGCCGACTACGCGGCCGAAGTGGCGCGCCGTTTCGGCGACCGGCTCGCGTCGCTCGCGACCTTGAACGAGCCCTGGTGTGTCGCGACGCTGGGCTACGAGACCGCGCAGTTCGCGCCCGGCAAGACCAACCGCGCCGCGGCGATGCAGACCTCGCACCACCTGCTGCTGGCGCATGGCCGTGCGATCCAGGCGATGCGAGCCGAGACGCACACGCAGCTGGGCATTGTGCTGAACCACACGCCCGCCTTTCCGGCCACCGAGCTGGAGGCCGACCGCCGCGCTGCACGGCTGGACGACGGTCTGAACGTGCGCTGGTACATGGACCCGGTGTTCCGCGGTCAGTACCCGGCCGATGTGCTGGAGCACCTGGGTGCCGATGCGCCGCGCATGGAGGCCGGCGACCTGGCCGAGATCGCGCAGCCGCTCGACTTTCTCGGTGTCAATTTCTACACCCGCAGCTTCATCAGCACGCAGCAGCCGGCAGTGCCCGCGCCTGGCAAGCAGGGCTTCACCGACATGGGCTGGGAGATCTATCCGAAGGCGCTGACGCAGCACCTGGTACGCATCACCCGCGAGTACTCGCCGCCGCCGATCTACATCACCGAGAACGGCATGGCGAACGCCGACCGCGTCGATGCCGACGGCCGCGTGGCCGACGCCGAGCGTGTGGCCTACCTGCGCGAGCACCTCGCCGCACTGGCGCGCGCGATCGAGCTCGGGGTCGACGTGCGTGGCTACTTCTACTGGAGCCTGCTCGACAACTTCGAGTGGAACTCGGGCTACGCCAAGCGCTTCGGCCTGTTCCATGTCGACTACGAGACGCAGGCCCGCACCGCGAAAGACAGCGCGCATTGGTACCGCGCGTTCATCGAAGCGCAGCACGCCGGCACCGAGCCGCCGAAGGCGCCCTGAGCATGTCGGCCGTCCGTTTCGAAGGCGTTGGCAAGACCTACCCGGGTGCCGCCACGCCTGTGGTGCAGGGGCTGGACCTGCAGGTCAACGAAGGCGAGTTCATGGTGCTGGTCGGCCCGTCCGGCTGCGGCAAGAGCACCACGCTGCGCATGCTGGCCGGGTTGGAGGAGCCGAGCGCCGGCCGCATCCTGATCGGCGACACGGATGTGACCGACCTGCCGCCGGCGCAGCGCGGCGTCGCGATGGTATTCCAGAGCTACGCGCTGTACCCGCACATGACGGTGGCCGAGAACCTGGGCTTCGGCCTGCGCATGGCCGGCAAGACAAAGGCGCAGATCGAAGCGGCGGTGCAGCGCGCGGCCGAGAGGCTGCAGCTGACGGCACTGCTGGCGCGGCGGCCGAAGGAGCTGTCCGGTGGCCAGCGCCAGCGCGTCGCAATCGGCCGCGCGATCGTGCGCGAGCCGAAGGTGTTCCTGTTCGACGAACCGTTGTCGAACCTGGACGCGGCCTTGCGCACGCAAATGCGCATCGAGCTGGCGCACCTGCACCGCAGCCTCGGCACGACAATCGTCTACGTCACGCACGACCAGGTTGAAGCGATGACCTTGGGTGACCGCATTGCGGTGTTCAACAACGGCTGCATCGAGCAGGTGGGGCCGCCGATGCAGGTCTACCAGCAGCCGGTGAATCGCTTCGTCGCGGGCTTCCTCGGCTCACCGCGAATGAATTTCCTGCCGGTGCAGGGCGCCAACGAGACGGCACTCGAAGTGCCCGGTGGCTTGCTGYGTTGGCCGCATGGGCAAGGCGTCTCGTCGAGCCGCGTGGCCACCGTCGGCGTGCGTCCCGAACACCTGCACATCGTCGGTGACGACACGGGCTTCGCGATCAGCGGCGAGGTCGATACGGTCGAGCAGTTGGGCGACACCAGCGTGGCCTACGTCAGCCTGGCTGGCCTGGCCGAGCCGCTGTCGTTGAAACTCAGTTCGAACGAAGGCTTGCTGGTCCGTGGGGCAAAGGTGCAGTTGGCGGCTGAGCCGCAGCATCTGCTGGCCTTTGATGCGCAAGGGCACCGCCTGAACGCTGGGTGACGCTGAAGAGCGCCCCCGTTGGGCTCAGCACTGCCACAGCATCTTGGCGCGCCGAGCTGCGCAGCCGCAGCGAAAGACATAAGCCCAGCCGCCGCCGAAGTTCATCTCGGTCTTCCGGTCGGGGCCTTGTTCCAGCTGTGCCACGAACTGCATCGGTTCGCCGCAGGCGTCGCAGGTCGGAATTTCCTCGTATTCGACCCAGGCCGGTGAATCACTCACTTGCCCCAGCAACTGCCGCAGGTCGGTCCCGGTGGCGTCGGCCCAGCCGGCAGCGGCCGATTCGTAGTCCGGCGCCTCCTCGATCGGCAGCAACTTCGCGCCGTAGCGGATCGGGCGCAGGCTTTTCTTGGCTTGTGGCGGCGGATCAACGAGCTGAAGATGGTCGGTTCCCGCGGCCACCACCGCATTGCCGCCGGCGTCGGCATGCCACTCGGAGCACATGCCGGGCTTGTTGCGGCACATGAACAGCAGCAGCAACTCAGGCCCCGCCGGCGCATCCGATCGCAATTGCCCCAGGAACTGCATGGCGCCGCCGCAGGCTTTGCAGGCCGGCCACATCAACCGGCCTTGCGGGGCCGAGGGCCTGCCGCCGAACACTGTCTGGTCGGTGGCCCGTTCTTCGGCAACCGGGTCGTTGATGAGCAGCGTGATCATGGTGCAGGCGGTACGAACAAACTCGTCATTCTGATCGCCGCGGCCTGAGCGCTCTTGGCTTTACCTCGCCGAAACGTGCCGTGACAGGGCGCCCCCAGCCCCTTCGGCAAGGGGCCAAAGCCCCCGGTCAGCCGACGTAGTTCGGATGCGCCAGGTACCAGTTCTTCACGCGCCCCTTCCAACTGCCGACCATGACGGCGGCGATGCTCAGCAGCACCAACGCGATGAGCTGCGGGGCCGACGTCTGATCGCCGCTCAGCAAAAGGCCCAGCACGGTATTGAGCACGGCCATCACCGCACCCAGGCGGAGCTCCGACCGCTTGGCAATGCGCGCGCAGACATAGCCGCCCAGAAACGAGAAGCCCAGGCCCATGGCGGTGCTGATGAGGCCGAAGGGCGACAGGACCGGCACGTTCTTGATCGCGTCCATCACCTGCTCCGGGGTCAGCCCTTGCTGTGCCAGCACGATGGCGTAGACGATGCTGAGCACACCACCAACCACGATCGAGCCGCCGATGTCGGTCAGCATGCCCAGCGCAACGGCCTTGATGGGCGAGCCTGGTGCCGGCGGCTGGTCTGCCACGGTGGCTTCGGGCGGGGTGTAGGGGTTGTCGGACATGCGTGCAGGCTCGGGTGGGGGTAGGGGCGGTGGCGTCAATCGCCGCAGCAGATGCCGAGGTTACCGCTTGGCGTTCAAGGGTTCTGCGCCAATGGCCGTTGGCTGCACTACTTCGCCGAAGTGTCCAGCTTCGTCAGGAAATCGCGCATCGCCGGCGCCAGCGCGCCATGGTGATCGCCTGGGACGACCGTCACGGTCAACGGCACTTGTTTCTCGGTGGCCGCACGCTGAAGCATGGGCGCCAGCTTCGCCATCGGCTCCTCCTTGCCCAGGTAGGCGTAGTGCGGACGACGCAGCAATGAAAGCTGCAGCGGGAAGCTCCGCAGCGTCACCTCGTTGCGGTTGTTCACGTCGAAGGGGGCGATGCTCTTCCAGGCCTGGAAGATCTCAGGCGGATACAGCGCACCGGCGCTGCCTGACATTCGGATCGGGTATCCACTGCACAGCGAGGTCAGGTCGGAGACCCCGCCGCCAACGCTGTGGCCGAACATCGCGATGCGTTGGCTGTCAATGTCCGGATGCTTGGCCAGCCAGCGCACCGCCGCCAACGCATCAGAGACTTCGCCGTAGAACAGCTCGAAATGACCCGGATTGCCGTTCTCGCCACGAAGAAATGGGTACATGACGGCGTAGCCGGCGTCAAGAAAGGGCTGGGCTGCCTGATAGTCCTCGATGCCGAACGAGAAGCCACCATGCAGATAGACGATCGCGGGATAGGGCGATTGGCCTTTGGCGGGTCGGGCCAACCAGCCCGCCAGCTTCAGGCTACCGGACGGGTAGCTGATGCGCTCGACCCCTTTCGGTGGCGCGTCGTTCTCGTAGTTCTGCGGAGACGGCCCGCCGCGCGTCAAGATCGTGCGGAATGACGTACGTTGCGTGTCGCATTCCTGGGCCGGTACTGTGGCGCTCAACGTTCCCAGGATGCACAGGGTGGGTAGCAGTGAACGGTTCATCAAATCGATTCATTCAGTTGAACAAGAAGCCGCGGCACTCGTTGTTGGTCCGCTCAGTGGCGAGCCAAGGGTGCATTGTCCCTTCCATGCGGGTGACGGGAAGCACATTGCTTCAGAATGGCATCGACAGAGACTTCGTCCGTGGAGCCGTTATGAGTCTGCGTTGGGTTGGTTGTTGTTTTGCGCTGATCGCATTCACCGCGCATGGCGCCTGGGCACACGGGGACGATCGTGTGCCTCGTTCCACGCCGTCAGTTGGCATCGTTAACTTCGCGAACTCCGGCTCCAAGGCCGCGCAGCGCGACTTCCTGGTCGGCCTTGCGCAGTTGCACAACTTCGAATACTGGGCGGCCGCCGAGGCCTTCCAGCGCGCGCAGAAGGCCGATCCGAACTTCGCGATGGCGTACTGGGGCGAAGCGATGACCTACAACCATCCGTTGTGGGCACAGCAGGACACCGTCGCCGCGCGAGGCGCGCTGTTTCGACTCGGTGAAACGCCGCAGGCCCGGCGAGCGAAGGCGAAGACAGAACGCGAGAAGGCCTACCTCGATGCGCTGGAAACGTTGTACGGCGAAGGGACCAAGCTCGAACGTGACCGCCGCTATGCGGACGCGATGCGCGCACTGCACGAGCGTTACCCGAATGACATCGATGCGACCTGCTTCTATGCGCTGGCCTTGATGGGCACCTCGCACGAAGGGCGCCACCTGCCCAGCTACATGAAGGCCGCCGCGCTGATGACCGAGGCCTTCCACGCCTATCCGAAACACCCCGGCGCCGCGCACTACCTGATCCATGCGGTCGACGACCCGCTGCATGCACCGCTTGGTCTGGCCGCGGCACGGGCGTACTCGAAGATCGCCCCGTCGGCTGCACACGCGCAGCACATGACCTCGCACATCTTCATCGCGATGGGCATGTGGGACGACGTGGTGACAGCCAACGAGACGGCCAAACGCATTGCCGACCAGATGCGCGCCGCGAAAGGCCGTCCCCCATCGGGCTGCGGCCATGGGCCGGCGTGGCTCGAATACGGTTACCTGCAACAAGGCCGGCCAGCCGACGCGCGGAGCGTGCTGGCCGCTTGTGCCGACGAAGCGCAGCGCCGGCCCAACCTGTCCGAAGGCGCAGACCTGCTGGACGTGGACGGCAGCTCGGCCGCCAGCTTCGCCGCGATGCGTTCGCGTTACCTGATCGACACCGGCGACTGGACGGCTGAAGCGGCCGCGATGACGGCCGACCTGTCGGCCGTGCCGCTGGCGCAGTTCGAACGCGACTATGTGGACGCGCTCGCCGCGTTGCGGCAATCTCAGCGTGACGTGCCGGCCGGTGTGGTCGAGCGCGCCGAACAATCCGCCACCCGTGTGAGGGCCGCGATCGACGAAGCGGGCTTGCCGGCCAAGCACCCGTCGCGCCAGGCGCTGCAGATCCACTTGGACCAGTTGCACGGCCTGCAGGCGCTGCGCCGCGGCGAGACCGAGGCGGCTCTGGTGATCCTGCGCAAAGCCGCGGCGGATGAGACCGCGCTGCCCTATGAGTTCGGCCCGCCGACGATCCGCAAGCCGGGCAATGAACTGCTCGGTGAAGTGCTGCTCGAACTGGGCCGTTCGGCCGAGGCGGTGGCAGCATTCGACGCGGCGCTGGAACTGGCGCCGGGGCGGGTGCTGTCGGTGCAAGGGCGCCAGCGCGCCAGCCTCAAGCCCGCCGGCGGTTGACCTCGGCGCCTCCTTCGGTGGCTACTGCAGGTCGAAGGTGAAGGTCTTGATGTCGTCGGAAAATTCGCCGACGCCGCCGAGCGGAAAACGCTGATACAGCGCCAACCGCAGTCTCATCGGGCCGGGCGCACGGGTGACGGGCGGGTAGTCGGCGCCAAAGCAATCGACCTCGCGTTGCCCGGGTGCGTCCACCGGCATGGACGAGGTGCACTCGATCTCCAGCACGTCGTCGAACGGGTCGCCGACGGCGATACGTTCGCGTTCCGTGTCGCTGCCCGTTTCGTAGGCGTCGACAAAGACCCGCTGAAGGCCGCCACTCGAATTGGTGCGGACCTTCAGCTTGAATGCCGTGGGTTGATCAACCGTGGGGGCTGGCACGGTGCTGGGCTCCACGCTGATGTCGACGATCTCGTCGTTGAGGCCCCCGCTGCACGATTGCAGCAGCAGCGCGAGCAAAGGCGCTGCGAGCGCCAAGCCAGTTCGACGTGTGTTTGTTTTCAAGATCACTCCCTCCAATGAAAAACGAAACGGGCTGACGCGTCACCGCGGTGCCCGATTGAAATGGTGTCTGCTGCGGCCGATGGCCGCGCCCTATTAGACCGCGGCCTCGACCACCATCTGCAGCCGCTGCTGGCCTTGGAACTCGTCCAGGCTCAGGCGGAAGGCCAGGCGCACCTTGCCTGGCAAGGGTTCGGCGTGGCCAAACCAGATCGCGTCGCGCAGCTGGCCCTGATGGCGCAGGCGCAGCTTCAGGTGTTTTTCACCGACCAGGCGTTGCTGGATCACCTCGACCTCGTCGCAGAACACCGGCGCTTCGAAGCCCTGGCCCCAGACCTGCGCGTCCAGCTTGGCCACGGTCTCGGCGTTGAAGTATTCGAGCGCCAACGGGCCGTCGGTGGCCAAGGTGCGGGCCAGCGCCGCGGGCAGCAGCCACTCCTGGGCGACCGCCTGCAACGCAGTGTCGAAGGTGTCGAAGTCTTCTTCGGCCAGCGTGCAGCCTGCGGCCATCGCGTGGCCGCCGAACTTCTTCAGCACGCCGGGGTGGCGTTTGCTGACCAGGTCCAACGCATCGCGCAGGTGAAAGCCGGGGATCGAGCGGCCCGAGCCCTTGAGCAAACCGTCGTTGCCGATCGCGAAGACGAAGGTCGGGCGGTGCAGCCGGTCTTTCATGCGGCCGGCGACGATGCCGACCACGCCTTCGTGGAACTCGGGGTCGAACAGCACGACGGCCGGCGGCGCCGCGCCTTCGGGCATCAGGTTGTCCAGCAAGAGCTCGGCTTGCTCGCGCATGCCGGCTTCGACTTCGCGCCGCTCGCGGTTGATCGCATCCAGCTGGCGCGCCAGTTCAGCGGCGCGCAGCGGGTCGTCGGTGGTCAGGCATTCGATGCCCAGCGTCATGTCGGACAGGCGGCCGGCGGCGTTGATGCGCGGCCCCAGTGCGAAACCGAAGTCGAACGCCGACGCGATCTCGCAGCGGCGCGACGCGGCGGCAAACAACGCTGCGACGCCCGGCTGCATGCGGCCCGAGCGAATGCGCTTCAGCCCCTGCGCCACCAGGCGGCGGTTATTGGCGTCGAGCTTCACCACGTCGGCCACGGTGCCGAGGGCGACCAGGTCGAGCAGTGCGTCGAGCCGCGGCTGGTTGGTGGCGTCGAAGCGGCCGCGGGCGCGCTGCTCGGCGCGCAGCGCGAGCAGGGTGTAGAACATCACGCCGACACCGGCCAACGCCTTGCTAGCAAAAGCGCAGTCCGGCTGGTTCGGGTTGACGATCACGTCGGCGTCGGGCAGCTCGACAGCCCCGTTCACAAGCGCCGGCAAATGGTGGTCGGTGACCAGCACGCGGATGCCCAGCGAACGCGCATGCGCCACGCCGGCCATGCTGGCGATGCCGTTGTCGACGGTGACCAGCACATCGGGCTGCTGCGCCCGCGCCAGGTCGACGATGGTTGGTGTCAGGCCGTAGCCGTGCACCTGGCGGTCGGGCACCACGTAGCTGAGCGTGCCGGGTGCAGCGCCCAGCATCGCCAGGCCACGCAGCGCGACCGCGCAGGCGGTCGCGCCGTCGCAGTCGTAGTCGGCCACCACGCACAGGCGCTGGCCTTGCTCGATCGCATAGGCCAGCAGGCGGGCCGCTTCGGCGCTGCCGCGCAGCTCAGTCGGCGGCAGCAACTGGCCGAGACCGTCGTCCAACTCAGCCGGGGTCCTGACACCGCGAGAAGCGAACAGGCGCGCGAGCAGCGGGTGCACGCCGCTTTGTTCGAGCGCAAAGGCGGTTCGCGGCGGCACGTCACGCGTCAGCAGAGTGGGTGAAGACATCAGGAGTTTCTAAAGATCAGCCAGCCACGGCGCGGGGTTCACGCGCCGCGGGGCCAGCAGGCCGCGCCGCCACCAGGGGCGGTCGGCTGGAGCAAAGGTCTGGGCGTGGCGCTCGCCGCACAGCGTGATCTGCACCGGCTGGCCAGCCTCGGCGCGGTGCAGCAGTGCGGCGACCGGGCCGGCGTCGAGCGAGGCCCAGGCCTCGGCCCAGGTCGTCCAGTCGTCAGCCAGTGCCGGTCCGCGCAGGCGCTCGTCGATCTGCAGGCCGTCGGTCACCGCGGGTGGCTGCGTTGCACCGGTGCCGCTGAGCCAGAACGAGTTGACCGGCAGCAGGCCTTCGGCTTCGCGCGCTTCGTTCAGCGGGTGCTGGTGCAGCGTCATCTGCGTCTCGGCCTGCAGCCGCCGGATGAGGCGGGCGCCGGGGTGGCTACCCAGCCAAAGGTCAACGTTGCGGCCGATCACCCGGTCCAGCGAGGCGCTGGGCAGGGTGGCCAGGCTGGCGTGACGGGCGTACCAGCGCGTGGGCGCGCCCCACTGCAACTGCCAGCCGCCATCGGCAAACAGCGGTGCGAGCGTGTCGAAAAACAGGTGCGACAAGGCGTGGTCCAGGCCGAGCGCGAGCGGGTTGCCGAGCGACACCTGATCGGTCCCGACATGCCAATGTGCCGGGCTCAGCATGGCCCAGCCTTCGTCCCCGGGCTCGACCGCCAGGCCGTCGCGCCGCGCCGCCTGCGCGGCCAACGGCAGCAAGCCATCGTCGGCGGCAGGCCAGCCCCAGGCGCGGGCCAGCGCCCGTTCGTGCGGCGGGCTCAGGCTCAGCTCGTCGCCTTCATCGCGCTGGGCCGGTGCGAGCCGCGCCAACAGGCGCTCCAGCATCGGCAACTGCAGGGTGGACAAGGCCTGCCCGGCAGCGGGCGACATGGCGGAGGCGAAAGGAAGCACCAGGTGCATCCGTGAATTATCGGTCGCCGGCTGCAGATGGCTGTGCAGAGTTCTGCCAGAGAAGGCGCGCGCGCCGTTTTCGTTCCGTTACAGTGGGCCGGTCACAAACCATGACAAGGGCACACCCGCGCGAAAGCCGGGGTCGCAAAGCCACCGGTCCTCACGTCTCGCGTCTCAGCGGGGCACGGACAGCGGGGTTGCCATGCAGACGAGGTGGTGGCCGGCATCCGGCCGCTCTCGACGGCGGCCGGCCTGGGCCGTCGCTTGGCGACTCTTCCGCGGGTGATGCGGCCTCTGCTGGCCGGTGCGCTCTTGCAAAAAGCAAGGGAGCCGTGGATGTGTGTTGACCTCGCCAGGCCTGCGGATGCCGGGCCACGTGGGCGGCCCTCGCGTGGCCTGCAGATCGCGTTCTTGTCGCTGGTGAGCGCCGCGTGAAGTTGCCGGTGGCGAATCGCCCGTCGACCGCGGGTGTGCTGGTGCCTTTTGTCGTGGTCATCGGCGTGTTGCTGGCCCTGTGCATTGGCGGCTACCAGGTGCTGTCGGCGGTGCGCGCGTTTGTCGGCGGCGAGAGCCTGTGGTCCAAGGGGCGCAGCGGTGCCGTGGCGCAACTGCGCCTGTATGCGGTGACTGGCTCGCCGGTGGCCTACCGCCGCTTCGAAGCCGCGCTCGACGCGCCACTGGGTGACCGCGAGGCGCGCGAGGCATTGGACGCAGCCGAGCCCGACTTCGAGCGCGCCCGCGGCGGTTTCCTGCGTGGCGGCAACCACGCAGACGATGTCGACGGCATGGTCTGGCTCTACCATGCGTTCAGTGGCAGCCCGTTGATGCGCGACGCGGTCATCGCCTGGCGCGAAGGCGACGAACAGATCGAAGAATTGCGCAACACCGGCCAGGAGGTGCGCAGGCGTTTGCAGCGCCCGGATCGCCTGAGCGAAGGCGAGCTGGCGCGGCTCGACGCCCGGCTCGACGACCTCGACGCGCGCCTGATCACCCAGGAAAAGCGCTTCTCCGAGTCGCTCGGCATTGCCTCGCGCAACACCTTGCTGCTGCTGGAAGCGGCGGTGGTGGCGCTGGCCCTGGTGATGGGCGCGGCGGTGGTGGCCTCGGTCAGCCGCACCCTCAGCCGCAGCGACAGGAACCGCCGCCAGCTGGTCGAAGTGCATCAGCGCTGGTCGCTGGCCGCGGCGGTGGCCGGCATCGGCGTATTCGAGTGGCGAGCCAGCGACGACCGCTACCACCTCGACGCACGGGCCAGCGCACTCTTCGGCATCTCGGCCGGCGAAGAAGGTGGTTATGTCGAACGCCAGGCCTGGCGCCGGCTGCTGCTGGACGAGGACATGGGCCGCTTGCGCGAAGCGCTTGAGCAGAGCCGCCGCGAAGGTGCGCCGTTTCGTGTGCGCTACCGCGTGCGCCACGGTGACGGCAGCTTGCACTCTCTCGAGACGGTGGGCTTCCAGCAACTCGGCAGTGACGGCCAGGTGCAGCGAGTGCTGGGCGTGGTGCACGATGTCAGCGAGGAAGAGGAACGCACGCAGCTCGACATCGAAAAGGCAGCGGCCGAGCGCACCAGCCGTGCGCGGATGGAGTTCTTGTCGCGCCTGAGCCATGAGCTGCGCACGCCGCTGAACGCGGTGCTTGGTTTCTCGCAGCTGATGCTGACCGACCCGACCGAGCCGCTGCCGCCCAACGCCGCCGAACGCACGCGGCATGTGGT
>NZ_JBFUGE010000181.1:0-11386 GCF_056403075.1 Ideonella sp. P3_A4
GGATGTTGGTGTAGGCGTACATGCCAGCGGCGATGTCGGCGATCGACGGACCGGCCTTGCAAGGTTCGTCGGGCGTGCCGGTGACCGAGACGAACCCCGCCTCGCTCTGGATCAGCAGGTCGTAGGCCTTCTTGTCACGGTAGGGGCCGTCGGCACCGTAGCCGGAGATGTCGCAGACGATGATGGCCGGCTTCTTCGCCGCCAGCACCTCATAGCCCAGGCCCAGACGCGCCGCGGCGCCGGGCGCCAGGTTCTGCACCACCACGTCGGCCTTCTCCAGCACCAGGCGCTCGAGCACCTTGGCCGCTTCGGGGTGCTTCACGTCGAGCGTGAGGCTCTCCTTGGAGCGGTTGGTCCAGACGAAGTGCGAGGCCAGGCCACGCACGCGGGCGTCGTAGCCGCGGGCGAAATCGCCGGTGCCCGGGCGCTCGATCTTGATGACCCGGGCGCCGAGGTCGGCCAGCTGGCGGGTCGCGAACGGCGCCGCGATGGCGTGTTCGAGCGTGACGACGGTGACTCCCTTGAGCGGCTGCACGTYAGGCTCCCCTCAGCGTAGCGACCGCATCCATCGTGAGCCAGCCTTCATGGTCCTGAGCCCAGAGCTTGATCGTCTTGCCGTCAGATTGAAGCTGGCCGTTGACGCGGAACGGGTTCAGGTCGAAGGTCGGGCGCACGGCCTTGAAGCGGAACGCTGCGACGTCGGCGTGCGGCGCATGGCGTCGCACCACGTCCATCAGCAGCGTGGCGATCAGCGGGCCATGAACAATCAGGCCCGGATAGCCTTCGACCTCGGTGACGTACTTGCGGTCATAGTGGATGCGATGGCCGTTGAATGTCAGCGCTGAATAACGGAACAGCAGCACGTCGTCGGGCACGATCTCGCGTTGCCAGGCGGCACCGGCCTCGGCGGCCTGCGGCGCAGGCTCCACGTCCCCGGGGCGCTTGGCCTCGCGGTAGACGATGTCGTGGAACTCGACGATCGCCGGATCGGCCGATCCGTTGCTGCGCAGCTCGTGGCGCACCTTGACGAACACGAGCTTGCCGGTGCGGCCTTCCTTGACCGTCACGTCGGCGATGGTCGAGGTGCGCTCGACGGCATCACCCACCCGCACCGGCGAGCGGAACTCGAACTGGCTGCCGGCCCACATGCGGCGCGGCAGCGGCACCGGGGGAAGGAATCCGCCCCGCTTGGCGTGGCCGTCCGGGCCGATCTCGCTCTGGCGGTGCAGCGGCAGGAAGTACAGCCAGTGCCACAGCGGCGGCAGTGGCGTCCCCGCCTCCACGGGCATGGCGGGGTGGTCCAGCGTCGCGTTGAGCGCACTGACGGGCGTCGCGCCGATCTGGTCTCGCACCGTCTCGCTGCGGCCGATCCAGGCCTTCAGGTGCTCGAGAGAAGTGTCCATGTCCGAAGCTCCTGGTGTGTTCAGTCGGCGGTCAATTTGGCGCGTTGCACAACCGCTTTCCACTTCGTCAGCTCGCTCTTCACCAGGTCACCGAACTGCTCCGACGTGCTGGTCTCGACATCGGCGCCGTGCTCTTCCATGCGCTTGATGACCTCCTTGTCGGCGAGCACCTGGTTCAGCGCCTTGTTGAGCTGGTCGATGATCGGCTTGGGGGTCTTCGCCGGCGCGAAGAATCCGTACCACTGCTGTACGTCGACGCCGTCCACGCCCGCCTCCTTCAACGTCGGCACGTCGGGCAGCAGGTTCGAGCGCTTGGGACCGGCCACGGCCAGCGCCCGCAGCTTGCCGCCCTTCACCTGTGGCAGCGCAGTGAACAGGCTCGGGAACATGAACTGGGTCTGCCCGCCGATGGTGTCGCTGATCGCCGGTGCGGAGCCCTTGTACGGTACGCCCAGCATCGTGACGCCGGCGTTGAGCTTGAAGAGTTCCGCGGCGTAGTGCGGCGCGGTGCCGTTGCCGGCCGAGGCGTAGGTGTATTTGTCCGGCTTGGCCTTCAGCTGCGCCACCAGGTCCTTCACGTCCTTCACCGGGACGGCGGCATTGGCCACCAACAGCGTCGGCGAGTAACCCACCAGGCCGATGGGCGCGAAGTCGGCCACCGGGTCGTAGCGCAACTTCTGCAGCGCCGGGTTCATGGCATGGGTGGCGATGTAGCCGAACATCAGCGTGTGGCCATCGGCCGTGGCTTTGGCGACGAACTCGCCGGCGATGGCGCCGTTGGCACCGGCGCGGTTGTCGATGATCACCGTCTGACCGAGCAGCGGCCCGAGCTTTTGCGCGATGGTGCGGGCCATCGCGTCGTTGCCGCCGCCGGCAGCCGTCGGCACGACGATGGTGATCGTCTTGTCGGGGTAGGCCATGGCCAGAGGTGCGGAGGCGGCGACCACGGCGGCCACGACGGGAGCAATCAGGCGCTTCATCGGTTTGTCTCCTTCAAGCGGTTTCGAGAATACGTAAGGGGGGATGTGCAGGTCGCCCTGCAGGATCTTTCGGGCCGTGCGGATCAGGGCGGCCCGCTGGATGCGGGCCTCGCCACCCTCCCCGTCGATGGCGACTTCGACTTCGATGCGGCCTTGCGGGTGCAGCACCGAGATCGCGCGGACCCCTTCCCTGCTGGACACGCTGCTGACCACGGTGCCCGGCAACACGAAGGCGGTGGCCACGCCGATGGCGCCGGTGACCGCATGGGAGGCATGGCAGCGCCGGGGCGTGAAGTAGCGCGAGGTGATGCTGTCGGCGTCGTCACCGTCGCTGGCAATCACTGGCTTGGGGATCACGCTGGCCGACACGTCGCCCAGGCCCATGGCTTCGCCGGCGGCGCAGCGCAGCCTTTCGATGCGCGCCAGCAGTACGGGATCGGCGTCCAGGTGCTCGGGCAATTCGCGGCCGGTCAGGCCGAGGTCCCGCGCCCGCAGGATGACCAACGGCATCGCAGCATCGATGCAGGTCACCTCCAGCCCGTCGACCACGTCGATGCGGTGGCCGGAGGGGAAGACCGAGCCGGTCACCGAGCCCCAGGCGTCAAGGAAGTTGAGGCGGATGGGGGCGGCGGTGCCGGCCACGCCGTCGATGCCGGTGTCGCCGTCGTAGGTCACGCGGCCACCCGGCGTCTGGATCGTCACGTCGATGCGTGAGCGGGTGTTGACGTTGAAGACACGCACCGTCGTTTCGCCGACGCCGGCAGCCACCAGCCCCTGCTCGACGGCGAAAGGCGCCACGCCGGAAAGCATGTTGCCGCAGTTGGGGCGGGTGTCGACCGAACGCTGGCCCACGCCGACCTGGGCGAAGAGGTAGTCGACGTCGCAGTCCGGCTGCGCCGACTTCGACACGATCGCGACCTTGCTGGTCAGGCTGCTGCCGCCGCCGACGCCGTCGACCTGCAGCAGGTCGGACGCACCAATCGCACCGATCAGCACCTCGTCGCGTACGGCCTCGTCCTGGGGCAGCCACTCTCGCAGGAAGAACGGGCCACGCGAGGTGCCGGCACGCATCAGGACGCAGGGCAGGACTTGTTTCATGGGCCGCATCTTCTGGCCGGGCATTGCAAAAGTGAATTGCATCTTTAAGATCAACTGATCCACACAACGCATCAATCACCGGAGCACGGCGATGGCCATCAACTTCGACCTGAACGACCTGCTGGCCTTTCGCGCGGTGGCCGAGCTGAGCAGCTTCCGCAAGGCGGCCGAATCGGTCCACCTCTCGCAGCCGGCCTTCAGCCGGCGCATCGACAAGCTGGAGCAGGCGCTCGGCGTTCGCCTGCTGGAGCGCACCACGCGCCGGGTGACGCTCACCGCCGTGGGGCGGGACTTCGAGCGCAAGGTGCGCGAGCTGCTGGATGAGCTCGACTCCACGCTGCTGGGCATTCGCGGCGTGGCGGCCACCCGGATGGGCGAGGTGACGGTGGCCTGCGTACCGTCGACCGTCTACTACTACCTGTCAGAGGTCATCCGGCGCTACCACGAGCGCTGTCCGAAAGTCCGGGTCAAGGTGCTGGATGCCGGTGCGAACGAAGTGCTTGCCTCGGTGGCGCGCGGCGAGGCCGACTTCGGCCTCAACTTCATCGGGGCGCAAGAGGGTGAGCTGGAATTCAAGCCCCTGATCGAGGAACGCTTCGTGGCGGCCTGCCGGCGCGATCATCCCGTGGCGAAGTTGCGCAAGGTCACCTGGGCCCAGCTGGGGCAGCACGACTTCATCTCGGTCGGGCGTACCTCTGGCAACCGGGTCTTGCTGGACCAGGCGCTGGCGGGCGTGGCCGGGCGACCGCAAGCCATCTACGAAGCGCAGCACGTGACCACCACGCTGGGCCTGGTCGAGGCCGGGCTGGGGGTGGCCGCCGTCCCGTCGATGGCCATGCCGGGGCCCGACCACCCGCTGCTCGTCAGCGTGCCGCTGGTCGACCCCGTGGTGACGCGCAAGGTGGGATTGATCCGCCGCCGCGGGCGTTCCTTGTCGACTGCTGCTCAGCAGCTGTTTGACCTCTTCAGTGAGGTCAAGGGAAAAAGGGCGCGATCCTCAAGATGAGGCTGCAGGCGGCAGGCGGCATCGAGCCGGCTGCACTGTGTGCGAACGCGGCCGCATCGGGCGCAGCGAAGCATTGGGGACGCGTGGGCCTTGCCCTATCGGGGAGCCGTGGCCCACTTGGCAGCAAGCGCTTCAAGCTCCTTGCTGTGCAACAGATCGATGCACTTCATCGTGTTGAACTCCGACTGAACGGCAACGCTGTACTTGCGCTGGGAGTAGCGCTCAGCGAGCGCGCGCAGCGCGTCGATTCTTGGGGATCGGGAAGCCGGTCTTGTTGAGCACATAACTCATCCGGATCGGACACGCATTGCGAAAGCCGCCTTCGGGCAGTTCGATGTTCGTCTGTACGTTGCCGCCGATCTTCTTGCCGACCTCACCGACCGGAACTCGGACTGCCATGAACGCGGCCCACGCGCTGTTGAATGAAGGTCGCGCCATATCTGAAGTTCCGCCTCGGTTGCACAGCAGGCCGCTCGACGCCTTTGGCGCTCAACGGGCTGCCCTGCCCCATTCTCTGGGCACTCGGTCCGATAAAAATCGGTCGAAGGTCTTCCTCCGGGGACCAGACCTGCAGCAGGGCCATCTCCATAGAGCTAGCGCGCCTGCCGATCATCGCGGCCTCCTCAGTTAGGAACCTCGACCCCGAAGCGCTGCCCCATGCGCTTCAGTTCACCGCTGCGAACGAGTTCGAAGAAGGTCTGGTCGAAGCGTTGCCTCAGGGCCTCGTGGCCTGCCCCCTTGGGGAAGGCAAAGTACCCGATCTGCGAGGAAATCGGCGGCGCGATGGGCTCCAGCCGGCCGCCGAGCCCCAGCTGGAACAAGAGCCCGTCGACGTTTCTGCGATTGGCGGCCAGCAGGTCCATCCGGTCGCCGTCCAGCATGCGCAACGCCCCCTCCAGCGAGTTGATCCGCTCGATGTGCAAGACGGGCTCGGCGGCTTCGAAGCCTGCCCCGTAGACCCATCCGTTGATCGCTCCGATGCGCGCACCCGCCAGCGTCTCGAAGCTGCCGTTCCAGCGCCAATCCTTTCCTCGGCGGACGAAGAACAGCATGTCGTCCCGGTAGAAGCCTTGGGCCGAGAAGACGAATCGCATCAGCCGCTCTTCGCTCTTGTAAGGGCCGATGAGGATGTCTGCATCGCCCTGTTCGACCATCGCCTGGGCGCGCGGCCAGGGATACAGGTCGAATTCGACCTGATCGCCCATGCGGCTGGCGATCTCACGCAGCAACTCCACGCCCAGCCCGTGGTAGTTGCCGTCCGGTGTGCGTTCGAACACCTTCGCGAACGTCGTGCCCGCCGCCTTCCACGTGCGTGCCTCCGCCCCATGGCCGAGCAGTAACAGGCAGGCCATCAAAAGCATCAGCCCCATCTGCCCGGGTCGCTTCATGATTCGCTCCGCGTACTTCACCGATGGGATTTGCGGCATGGTCGGCGCCGTGGCTCATTGTGCTACCCGATCGAATCGGAGACAACGCAGGGGTTCGCGCGCTAAGCCTGCCAGACTCCATAGCCTGCTTCCCGCAAGCCAATGGCCAATTCGACTTCCATCTCCAGTGCCGCCTGGTACGGCATCGGGTTGTACACCTCGTAAAGCTGCGGTATCAGACGAAGACCGTACTGAAGGACGAAGCGATTGGCCTGCACACCGGCCTTGTGCCGATCGAAGCGCAGATCGGCGTCGAGGCCGGTCATGCCGACGTAGACAAACGGCTTGCCAAGAATGTAGTCCGGATTGGCCCTGCGAAACGCGGGCTCGCTCCACACCCGATCAGACAATTCCACTACGTAGACATGATGGTGATGGCGGGCAGTCTTCCGAGCAGCCATGGCGGCTCGGATTGTCCGCATCGCGACGGGGCAGGGTCGCGAGCCGGACGATTCGTGCCCTGAATTCTGGAGAGCGGGCGCCGCGCCGGCTTGAACGAAGCGGCCGATTGTCAGTTCCGGTTCGACGGTTGCGCAGCGAGTGCTGCCCGTGACCGTCGGCCGGCATATTCACGCTCTCCGGCGCTCAGCGGTCGCTCGGCTTGACCAACGATGCTGCCTCGACCGGCAGTTGTAGGCTGCGCAGCAGTATGTCTCGCGATGCTCTCCGTCGCACCAGCGACCGCTTCCTTGCGCATCGAAACTTCGGCATCGAATGCGTCAATAGCCCTCGGCAATACTCAACATCCGCGATCCGCCGCTTCTAAGCGGCTGCTTTCGCACTCTTGTCCCTTCGCTTACGAATTTCGCTAACCCAGCCGTCCAGTGCCTCAATGTCTGTTTTCAGTTCCGCAGATCCCGGGACGGGCGCCCGCGCCGCTGGCGCTTTGTCGTGCCCCGGAAGCCAGGATGAACACTTAGTCATCGCGACCTCTACTGCCCTGCAATCTTCCGGTGTGATGTCGGCGATCTGCGCAATTTGCTGCGTCTGAACGCTAGGTCGGAAGCGTTCGACAAGACCTCCGAGTAGCACCTCCTCCAATGCCCGCTCCCAACCCTCGCGCAGCAAACCGTAGAGGTGCTTTGCTTCCTTCTCATAGGCGTCCTGTTGACCGTCCCGTTCCAGCTTGTTAGCCGTCTGCCATTCGTTCTTGAGGAAGCCGATCTTCTTTTTGATTGCCATCGCAACCCAGGGAAGTTCCGCCTCGCAGACGCCCGCGCCTTTTGGAAGCTGGCGCACATGTTGATCTAACGCTGTGATGCCGATTTGTTCCGCGTATCGCTTCAACGCGAGTAGGAAGACTACGTCGTGCGTGAAGACGATGACCTGACGCGTCTTTGACTCCTCGACCAGACGCCGCGCGACGCTCTCCCGCCACCGGAAATCGAGCGAAGAGACGGGATCGTCGAACACGATGGCGGATGGGTCATCCGCAGTGCTCAACTCGGCGAAGAACGCCGCAATGGTGAGACAGCGCTGCTCCCCTTCACTAACGATCTTCGGCAGGTCATAGCCTGGCGCGCGCGAGAGTACGAGCTTGTGATAGAAAACGCCGTCCGCCCCGCCCTGCTCCTTAAGCTCGACCTCGACATGTCGGAAGGAGAGGTTGACCAGTTCGTTCTGGAAGCTCTGCTTGAGCTTTTGTGAAACGGCGGCCTTGGTGACCGCTGTGCTCTTGGCCGTGATGGCCGTCGTCTTGGTTTCCTCCAGGCACTGACCGTAGGCGGCATACTTCTTCTTCCGTTCGATCTCGTTGAGCACGCTCGCTTCATGCGCAGCGAGTAGTTTGCGGGCGCGCAGTTCCTGCGCTTCAGCCAGCACCTTCTTCTCCGCCTCCTTGTTTACGGCTGCGCGAAGAGCCTTGATGCGCCCCTCCAACTGTGCCACTAGCGTAGTGATCTTCGCGGCCATGGGAATGACCTCGGCCAAGTCTCGTGGGAGCAAGCCGTTTCCGGCAAGACAAGCGGCGACTGCCTCCCGCCGCTTTTCGTTCGCCGTGATCGCCTCGTGGACTTCTATGGCGGTTGCTTCCTGATCCAGAGCAACTTCTTTCAACGCATCGTCCACCGCCTCCGACGTGATGTTGAGATCGACGAAGGCCTTTCGCTGCCGTGCGTAGGTTTCTCGGAGTTCGCGCAGCTCACCTTCCGTTTTGGAGACGACGAAGGCTTGGAACTGTTGGAACCGATGGACGCCGGCATGGCCGAGTTGCTGCTGGCACAGCACGCACTGGGCACCTTCCTCGGTCACAGGAAACGGCTGGCCCGGATAGGCGGCGTCCTCTGAAAAGCGGCGAGCAGCTTCCCACATCGCTGCCCATCCTTCCGTTCCCGTGCCCGTCAGAAGGCCTTCAGGGAACGTCGCCTCGCGCAGGCGCTTTGCCTCTTCGGCCTTGCGCACACCCTCGGCACGTGCGTTGATCACTGCCAGCACTGCCTCAGGCGAAAGCGCCGTCTCCACGGCGGTTAGATGGCGGGCCAGCGCAGACACCCGCCCATGGCGCAATGTGAGCTGTTGAGCGAGTTTTTCTGGATCGTTGGCCTGATGGTCAAGAAGCATCGTCTCTAGCAAGGCTAGCTGCGCCTCCTCCTCGTCTGTGAGATGCACCAGTGCCCTGAGCGCTTCGGGCTTTGTCAAGGAACTCAGGCTCGTCAAGAACTTGGTGGCCACCGTTCCCGGCGGAAGCTGCGGCAGGATCGCGGTCAATCCATCGGGCCCGAGTGCGCGCTGGTCGGCCTCCAGCTGGGAGCGAACACCTTTGCACGCCCGAACGAGCTTGTCGAAGAGATCGAGGCCAAAGGGGCGAAACTTGACGTTGGTTTTTTCGGTCAAGTACACGGCGGCGCCGTGGGTATCGAAGACGCTGACACGCGAGATCATCTCGTCATCTGGCGCGCCCATCCATTCCCGTGGCACAGGCTCGCCTCCCACGAGATACTTTATGGCGACCACGGGCTTGGGCGGCGCCACACCCGATACGACATTTCCTAGAATCGTCTCCTGACCACGCGCATGGCATGCGTTCTTTAGGATGCGGATGTAGCCTGACTTGCCCGCCCCGTTGTCACCGTACACGACGGTCAGGCTCGGAGCGAAATTCAGCGTTTGCTCTTCAGCGAGTGCATTCACCCCGTGATGGTGGAAGATCGAAACCAGCGAAACCGGCGGCCCAGCGGCCTTGTCAGGAATGTGCTGCTTTTCCAGCGGCTCGACTTCCTGCGGCTCCCCAAGACCGTGACTGCCCTTGCAGATTTCCGTCAGGCCACGCAGGTCAGACTCGTTCAGCTCGCCAGTAACGACGAGCCTGCGCAACGCATCCCGCTGCCAGAGCGGACGCTCCTGCGACCAGGCGAGTATCTCTTGCAGTACGGTCATTGAAGGCGCCCTTAGCTGCTGGTCTATCACAGCCGCGCACCAAAGTCATCTCCAGCGGGAGGGATGGTCTCTCATCGAGTTGAGGGCATGCAGAATGCGTCTCCACGCGGGTTGGTGTTCGCACGGCAATGGGAGGGGCCCGCGCCTTGCCGTGAAGGGCTGCTTCGGCGTGGCCGAAGCACTGGCGCTCCCGGCCAGGAGCGGTCAGCCGTTCATCCCGTACAGGAATTGGGGCGCCTGCATTCCGGACGGCTTGTCGGCACCGTCGCCTTTCATCCGTCAGCGCTTGTGCGGTAGCACCACGATCGGCGAGATCTTCTTTTGCCTGACCATTGTGAATGTCTCGAAAGCGGGGCGCGCCTTGATGATTTCGACGGACTTTTCGACTTTGCCTACCAGGCCCTTGAACGATCCGACGCTGTTCGTACACCGCGCGCCGACAATGATCTCCCGAAGCGTCAGGTTTGGTCCAAAGTCCAGGTAGTACTCGCCGTTCGTCGGGTCGGACTCTTCCAGTTTCGCGAAGAGTCGCCACTCTTCTTCGTAGGCCCACTGCGCGTATTTGGTCGTGACTACCCTCTCAAGCAATTCAACGTCTACGCCTCGAATCGGCTTCGCGAGATCGACCGCCCACCGGATGCGCTCTGGTTCGTAGACGATCTGCTTTGGCTTGTCGTCAGGCACATCGAAGCCAAGGCAAACGCCCGTGTGTGATCGTGCATAGTGCGCCCACATCACTGGGCTCTTCCAGTGCTTGCCGAAGCAGATAACACCCAGCGACTTATCCCAATGGTCGCGAAGCATCTTGAAGATGTATCGCTCTTCGGCGCCACCCTGATGAAAGCTCATCAGCTCGAAGGGGTCATTCAGGCGGGCGAACTGACTGAGCCGCATGCGCTTCTCAGGAAGGATGTATTTCACCGCTGTATCGAGCGCGGTCATGTAGTACAGACGCATGCTCAATAGTAGAGCGACTGCCAGCGCCGGTCACGCGGCGAGCCTMGATTGCAGCGGAACGACTGCTCTGAGTCGGGTGCCAACGGCCTGCGCGTGCGGATGGAGACACTCGCTCGCCATCCGTTGGCCACAATGGTCGCGTGACCGGTGACGTAGGTGCAGCGGCCCTTCGCGGCGCCGGTCGACGAACGACAGGTGACCAACTCCGCCGACATTCGGGCCGCTGTCAGCGAGCGACAGCACCCAGTCTCTTGTCGCCCCTCACCTCGCCGCCGTGTGCGACGGCGGGTTGCCGGTCCGGGTCTTCGCCGAGCCGCCCCCAGCTAGCAGCAGTCGTCGGGCCTGGCGCAATCGCCTGGCCAGCCGAGCAGCGCACGTCGCTCACGCAGGCCCATCAATCAAGAATCTCTCGCCACCTCGCATTCGCCGCTGATCCAGCTTTCAAACGCCCGCATGGCCGCGCTGCGCTTGCGCGACGCGAGTCGAGTGAGCCAGTAGCGTCCGCCGTCGATCTGCACGTCGAACAGGCGCACCAGGCGGCCGTTGCGCAGGTCGCGGGTGAACAGGTCGACCGGTAGCAGCGCCACGCCAACGCCCATCGCGGCAGCCTCGGCCAGCGCCAGCGAAGCGTCGAACACCATGCCGCGCACAACCGGCGGCTCAACGCCCGCCGCGCGGAACCAGGCGTGCCACTCGTCCGTCCGATAAGAGCACAGCAGGGTTTCGCGGTCCAGATCGCGGGGCGTGCGGATGCGCGTGGCCAACGCTGGCGCACACACGGGGGCCAGCGGCGCGCGCATCAACGGTAGTGCCTCGGTGCCGTGCCAATGGCCATCGCCAAAGCGCACCGCGGCATCGAGCCCCTCGGCGGCGAGGTCTACCCGGTTGTTGTGGGTGGACAGTCGCAGATCCACGAAGGGATGCAACTGCTGGAAGACCGGCAGCCGAGGTAGCAGCCAGCCCACGGCGAAGGTGGCCACCACCCCCAGCGCCAGCACCTCGCGCGGACGCCGCTCGCGCAGGCTGGCAAGCGTGCCGCCAATGCGCTCGAAAGACTCGGCCAGCACGGGCACCAGGGCCTGGCCTTCGGCGGTGAGCGCCAGGCCGCGCGGCAGGCGGCGAAACAGCGGCACTCCGAAG
>NZ_JBFUGE010000182.1:0-11330 GCF_056403075.1 Ideonella sp. P3_A4
GACCCAGCCCTTCGTGGGCGAGGTGCTGCTCGATACCGCGCCGGGCAACCTCGACATCGACCTCGGCGCGCCGTCGTCGCTGGTCGGCGTTGAGCCGACCCGGCCGCTCGAAACAGCCTCGGGCATGCTGGACAGCGGCCCTGCGGACTTGCGAGGTGACCTGCGCTCGTCGCCGCCGCCCAAGCAGCCGCCTCCCAAGGCCCCGCTCGAGCCGGAAGACAGCATCCTTGATCTCCCGATGATCGACATGCCAGAAGGCGAGACCGACGGCGACAGCGTCCAACACACCACCCCGTCGTCGTTTGACTTCGGTGAACTGTCGCTCGACCTGGGCGAAAAAGAGGAAAGCACCGTGCGCGGCACCCTGCAGACCGAAGAGATCGACGAGTCCGACCCGCTGGCTCGCAAGCTGGAACTCGCCGATGAGTTCCGCCGCATCGGCGACATGGAAGGTGCGCGCGATCTGCTCGAAGAAGTCGTTGGCAAGGCCGATGGCGCTTTGCGCTCACGTGCCCAGGCGATGCTCGACGAACTTGAGTGAGTAACAGCGGAAAGGCCCCCGGGGCCGCCGCTCACGAGGGGCCCATCAGTGGCCCCTCGGCTTTTGAGGGCCCCGCAGTCCAACGTTTGGCGTTGGGCGTGGCCTACCGCGGCGACCATTACCACGGCTGGCAAAGCCAGCCTAGCGGCCGCACGGTGCAGGACAAGCTCGAAGCCGCACTGAGCGAGTTCGCGGCGATGCCGGTCGGCACCCTGTGCGCCGGCCGCACCGACACGGGCGTGCATGGCCTGAACCAGGTCGTGCACTTCGACACTCCGCTGGACCGGCCCGAGTTTTCGTGGGTCCGGGGCACCAACCGCTACCTGCCCAAGGACATCGCGGTGCAGTGGTGCCGGCCGGTGGCTGCCAGCTTCCATGCCCGCAACAGCGCGCGTGGCCGGCGCTACCGTTATCTGCTGCTCGAATCGGCGGTCCGGCCCGCGATCGAGTTTGGTGGCTGCGGCTGGGTCTTTCGCCCGCTCGATGGAGACGCGATGCGCGCCGCCGCCGCACTGCTGCTCGGCGAACACGACTTCAGCTCGTTCCGCTCGTCCGATTGCCAGGCCTTGTCACCGGTCAAGCAGATGCGGCAGATCGACATCAGCCGCCACGGCGCCTATTGGCGTTTCGAGTTCGAAGCCAGCGCCTTCCTGCACCACATGGTGCGCAACATCATGGGCTGCCTGGTGACGGTGGGGCAGGGCAACCGCGCGCCCGGCTGGATGGCCGAGGTCCTGGCCGCCAGGAACCGTGATGCAGCCGCGCCGACCTTTGCCCCTGAAGGCCTGTATTTCGTCGGGCCGATCTACGATGCGCAGCATGGGCTGCCCGATTCGACGGCGGCGATGGACTGGCTTCCTTGAGCCGACACGCAACGATGACGCACCGGACCCGAATCAAGATCTGCGGCCTGACCCGCGATGGTGACGTGGACGACGCAGTGGAGGCCGGCGCCGACGCTGTGGGCTTCGTGCTCTATGCGAAAAGCCCGCGTTACGTCGACGCCGCACGCGCCGGTGTGTTGGCCAAACGCCTGCCGCCATTCGTGACGCCGGTGCTGTTGTTCGTCAATGCGACACCGGCCGAAATCGTGGCTGGTGTACAGGCGGTGCCGAATGCGCTGCTGCAATTTCATGGCGATGAAGCGCCCGAGCAATGCGAGGCGCCCGGCCGGCCCTACCTGCGCGCGGCCCGCATGGCACCGGGATTCGATTTGCTAGACTTGGCTTCCCGCCACCCGGAGGCCGCCGGCCTCTTGCTCGACGCCCATGTCGAGGGCTATGGCGGTGGTGGAAAGGCGTTCGATTGGTCTCTCATTCCCGCCAACGTCCCCTGTCCGGTCGTTTTGTCTGGTGGGTTGAATCCTGCAAGCGTGATCGATGGGGTGCTTCGCGTCCGGCCCTGGGCCGTTGACGTGAGCTCCGGCGTGGAGAGCGCAAAAGGCGTCAAGGACGCCGCGCTGATGCGCCGGTTCTGCGAGGCGGTGCGCGAAGCCGACAGTCGCCTGACGACTCGATAGCCGCGCCGCTCGCCGCCTCAGGCACCCCTGAACAGCGAGATTTCCATCATGCCAAGTTATCAGCAGCCCGACGCCTCGGGCCATTTCGGCCCCTATGGCGGCAGCTTTGTTTCCGAGACGCTCGTCCACGCACTGGACGAGCTGAAGGCGGCCTACGCCCACTACCGCAGCGACCCGGCCTTCATCGCTGAGTTCAAGAAGGAACTGAAGCACTTCGTCGGCCGGCCCAGCCCGATCTACCACGCCGATCGGCTGAGCCGCGAGATCGGCGGCGCGCAGATCTACCTGAAGCGCGAGGACCTGAACCACACCGGCGCGCACAAGGTCAACAACACCATCGGCCAGGCCCTGCTCGCCAAGCGCATGGGCAAGCCGCGCGTGATCGCCGAGACCGGCGCCGGCCAGCACGGCGTGGCCACCGCCACGATCTGCGCCCGCTATGGGCTCGAATGCGTGGTCTACATGGGCTCCGAAGACGTCAAGCGCCAAAGCCCCAACGTCTACCGAATGCATCTGCTGGGCGCCAAGGTCGTGCCTGTCGAATCGGGCAGCAAGACGCTGAAAGACGCGCTGAACGAAGCGCTGCGCGACTGGGTCACCAACGTCGAGAACACCTTCTACATCATCGGCACCGTGGCCGGCCCGGCGCCGTACCCGGAGATGGTGCGCGACTTCCAGAGCGTGATCGGCGAAGAGTGCCTGGGCCAGATGCCCGAGATGATCAACCGCCAGCCCGATGCGGTGATCGCCTGCGTCGGCGGCGGCAGCAATGCGATGGGCATCTTCTACCCGTACATCCCGCACGAGGGCGTGCGCCTGATCGGTGTCGAAGCGGCCGGCCTGGGGCTGGACACCGGCAAGCATGCCGCGAGCCTGTCCGCCGGCTCGCCGGGTGTTCTGCACGGCAACCGCACCTACCTGCTGCAAGACGAGAACGGCCAGATCACCGAGACGCATTCGATTTCGGCCGGCCTGGACTACCCCGGTGTCGGCCCCGAGCACTCGTACCTGAAGGACACCGGCCGCGCCGAGTACGTCGGCATCACCGACGACGAGGCGCTTTCAGCCTTCCATCGCTTGTGCCGCACCGAAGGCATCATCCCAGCGCTCGAATCGAGCCACGCGGTGGCCTATGCGATGAAACTCGCGGCGACGATGAAGCCGGACCAGCATCTGCTGGTGAACCTGTCTGGCCGGGGTGACAAGGACATCGGCACGGTGGCCGATTTGTCAGGTGCGGAGTTCTATTGCCGCCCGTCTTGCAAAGGCCAGACGGTGAAGGGAGGTGCGCAATGAGCCGCATCGCCACGACCTTCGAAGCGCTCAAGCGCGACGGCCGCAAGGCGCTGATCCCCTACGTGACGGCTGGCGATCCGTTCGCCGACGCCACCGTCGACATCATGCTGGCGCTGGCCGAAGGCGGTGCCGATGTGATCGAGCTCGGCGTGCCGTTCTCCGACCCGATGGCCGATGGCCCGGTGATCCAGAAGGCCTCCGAACGCGCTCTTGCCAAGGGCATCGGCATGTCACAGGTGTTGGAGATGGTGCGAGGCTTTCGGGCCCGCAACACGACCACGCCGATCGTGCTGATGGGTTACGCCAACCCGGTCGAGCGCTACGACCAGCGCCACGGCCGTGATGCCTTCGTCAAGGCCGCGGCCGAAGCCGGTGTCGACGGCGTGCTGGTCGTCGATTACCCGCCCGAGGAGTGCGGCGAGTTCGCCACGACCTTGAAAGCCCATGGGCTGGACCTGATCTTCCTGCTGGCCCCAACCAGCACCGAAGAGCGCATGGCCCAGGTCGGCGCACTGGCCAGCGGCTACGTGTACTACGTGTCGCTCAAGGGCGTCACTGGGGCTGGGCACCTGGACACCAGTGCGGTGRCCGAGGCCGTGCCGCGCATCCGTCGCCATGTGAAGGTGCCGGTGGGCGTGGGCTTCGGCATTCGCGACGCGGCATCCGCCCAGGCCGTGGGGCGAGTGTCGGACGGGGTCGTGATCGGCTCCCGGCTGATACAAATCCTCGAAAATGAAACGCGCGACAATGCGGGTTTGGCGGCGCGTCGCTTCATCAGCGAGATCCGCGCCGCGCTCGATGCCTTGTGACCCATCGCATCGCGTGATGTTCTGACGACGACAAGGAGCCTTGATCCATGAGCTGGCTTGAAAAACTGCTGCCCCCGAAGATTCAGCAGACCGACCCGAGCGAACGCCGCTCGGTGCCGGAGGGGCTGTGGATCAAGTGCCCTTCTTGCGAGTCGGTGCTGTACAAGACCGACCTGGAGCAGAACATCAATGTCTGCCCGAAGTGCGACCACCACCACCGCATCGGCGCGCGGGATCGCCTGAACGCCTTCCTCGACCCCGAAGGCCGCTACGAGATCGGTCACGAAGTGCTGCCGATCGACCCGCTGAAGTTCAAGGACAGCAAGAAGTATCCCGAGCGCCTGAAAGGCGCGCTCGAGACCACTGGCGAAACCGATGCGCTGATCGTGATCGGCGGTGCAGTGATGAGCGTGCCGGCGGTGGCCGCGTGCTTCGAGTTCGACTTCATGGGCGGCTCAATGGGCTCGGTGGTCGGTGAACGCTTCGTGCGTGGCGTCGAAGCGGCGGTCGAGCAAAAGGTGCCGTTCATTTGCTTCACCGCCACCGGCGGCGCGCGGATGCAAGAGGGCTTGTTCAGCCTGTTCCAGATGGCCAAGACCAACGCCGCATTGACGCGCCTGGCCAAGGCCCGCCTGCCGTTTATCAGCGTGTTGACCGACCCGACGATGGGCGGTGTCTCGGCCAGCTTCGCGTTTGTGGGTGACGTGGTGATCGCCGAGCCCAAGGCTCTCGTCGGCTTTGCTGGCCAACGTGTGATCAAGAACACTGTGCGTGAAGAGTTGCCCGAGGGCTTCCAGCGTGCCGAGTTCCTGATGCAGAAGGGCGCGATCGACATGATCGTCGATCGTCGTCAGCTGCGCGCGATGATTGCCCGCCAACTCGCTATGCTGCAGCGCCAAAACGCCGACGCTGTCGCCTGACGTTCTTCGCTATCCAACGGCCAGGCCCGGTGCCTGGCCGTTTTCATTTCGACGAGGCCTCGATGACTCGCACCCTGGACCAGTGGCTCGCGCACAGCGAAAGCCTGCACCCGAAGACGATGGACCTGTCGCTCGAGCGCGTGCAGCAGGTGCGCGACGCGATGGGGTTGCGTTTCACAGTGCCCGTGATCACCGTGGCCGGCACCAACGGCAAGGGCTCGACCTGCTCGATGATCGAGTCGATCGCGCGGGCGGCTGGTTACCGCGTCGGCCTGTACATCAAGCCGCATTTGGTGCATTTCGAAGAGCGCTGCCGCGTAAATGGCACGCCAGTGAGTGCGGACTCGCTCTGTGAAGACTTCGAGGCGGTCGAGCGGGCGCGCGGCGAAGTTGCGCTGACCACTTTTGAATTCAGCACGCTGGCCATCATGCAGCGCCTGGCTCGCGAGCCGCTGGATCTCGTGATCCTGGAAGTGGGGTTGGGCGGCCGCTACGACGCCGTCAATGCGATCGACGCCGACTGCTCGGTGATCACCARCATCGACCTCGACCACACCGAGTTCCTGGGTCCCGACCGTGAAAGCATCGGCCGCGAGAAGGCCGGCATTCTGCGCACCGGACGACCCGGCATCGTGTCCGACCCGATGCCGCCGCAGTCGATCATCGACACCGGTCTCGAAGTGGGGGCCGAGCTTTGGCTGAACGGGCGCGATTTCAACCACCAGGGCGATCGCCAGCAATGGGCGTGGAGCGGCCGTGGCCGGCGTTACCACGCGCTGGCCTACCCGGCGCTGCGCGGCGCCAACCAGCTGCTCAACGCTTCCGGCGCGATCGCCGCGCTGGAATCGCTGCGCGAGCGCCTGCCGATCACTGCGCAGGCCGTGCGTCTGGGGCTCGCCAGCGTCGACCTGCAGGGTCGGTTCCAGATCGTGCCGGGGCAGCCTGCGCTGGTGCTGGACGTGGCGCACAACCCGCAAGCCGTGTCTGCGCTGGCCCTGAACCTGGACCAGATGGGCTTCTTCCCGCGCACGCTGGCTGTCTTCGGCGCGATGCGCGACAAGGACCTGGCCGGCGTGATGGCGCGCATCGCGCCGCTGGTCGATCACTGGCATCTGACCAACCTGCCGCTGCCGCGCGCCGCCACCGCCGACGAACTGTCGGCGCAGTTGCACACACTGCAGGGCGACAAGGCCTCGTGCAGTACCCACGCATCCCCCACGGACGCACTGGCCGCAGCGCTGGTTGGGGCAAACCCCACTGATAGAATCGTGGTCTTCGGCTCGTTCTATACCGTGGGCGGCGTGCTGAAGCAAGGCTTGCCCCGGCTGAGCGCGCCGCACCAAGCCTGAAACCGGTTTTGATGGTCCGCAAGGGCCGGCTTGGTTGACGCGCCAAGCGCCCGACGGGTGCCTTCCCGACCGCCCCCGGTCGCCACTCGCCGCCGCCACGCATGGGTCTGCTGTCGAAATTCAAATCCAGCTCCAAGGACGCTCGCGCCGGTGCGTCGTCCACCGCCGATGCGAATGAAATCGTGCGCGATGCGCGCGCCAAAGCCCGCCGTCGCCTGATCGGCGCCGCGCTGCTGCTGGGCGTGGGCATCATCGGTTTTCCGCTGCTGTTCGAGACCCAGCCCCGGCCGATCGCCGTCGACATCCCGATCGAGATCCCGTCGCGCGAGAACGCCCCTGCGCTGGTCTCGCCAACGTCGCGGCCGGCCCGCAGCCAGCCGGTGGCCAAGCCGCCGGTGGAGCAGCCCGCCGCCACGATCGTGACTGAAAGCCAGCCCAAACCGGCGATCCATCCGGAGCCGAAGCCGCTGGTGGCGCCCAAGCCGCCCGAGCCCAAGCCGGAAGTCAAGCCCGAGCCGAAGGTTGAGACCAAGCCGGTCGCCAAACCGGTGGAGCCGCCCAAGCCTGCGGAGCCGAAACCCGAGGCCAAGCCGGCCACCAAGCCCGCTGAAGCGCCGAAGCCGGCCGAGTCCGCCAAGAATGGCGACGCCAAGGACGACGAAGGCCGCTACGTGGTGCAGGTCGGCGCTTTCGCCGAGGTGGGCAGCGCGCGTGAGGCGCGGATGAAGGTCGAGGGCCTGGGCTTGAAGACCTACACGCAGGTGATCGAGTCCGATTCGGGCCGACGCATTCGCGTGCGCACCGGCCCCTACGCCTCCAAGGCCGAAGCCGACAAAGCGGCCGCGAAGATCAAGTCCGGCGGCCTGCAGGCTGCGGTGCTGAAGCTCTGACGGTCATGGTCGCGGGCTTCAGCTGGGTCGATTGGGTGCTGGCCGTCGTGCTGGTGCTGTCGGTCACGATCGGCCTGTGGCGCGGGCTGGTCTACGAGCTGCTGGCGCTGGTCGGCTGGGTGGTCGCGTTCGCCGTGGCCAAGTGGTACGGCAGCAGCGTGGCGGAATGGTTGCCCGTGGGCTCCGCCGGCAGTTCGCTGCGCCTGGCGCTGGCCTACGCCGTGACCTTCTTCGCAGTGCTGATCGGCTGGACCTTGATGGCCAAGCTGGTGCGGATGATGATCTCGGCCACGCCGTTGACGGTTCTGGACCGCGCTTTGGGCGCAGGCTTCGGCCTGGCGCGTGGCCTGTTGATCCTGTTGACCGTGGCGGTGGTCGTTCCGCTGATTCCGCCAGCGTCCAACTCGGCGGCCTGGAAGGGCTCGGTCGGGGCCGCATGGCTGGCCGCGATGCTGCATGACCTGAAGCCGCTGTGGCCCGCGCGCGAGCGGGCTGCGACGCGAGACGCTTGAATCGGCGCTCGCCAACACGATCTTTCTCTTCTCTTAGATACGAACGGACCTCCCCATGTGCGGCATCGTCGGCGTGATCTCCAAACAGCCGGTCAACCAGCTGATCTATGACGCCTTGCTGCTGTTGCAGCACCGCGGCCAGGACGCTGCAGGCATCGTCACGATGCTGGACACCAAGTGCTTCATGCACAAGGCGCGTGGCATGGTGAAAGACGTGTTCCGCACCCGCAACATGCGTGCGCTGCCGGGCACGGTGGGCCTGGGCCAGGTGCGTTACCCGACGGCCGGCAACGCCTACAGCGAAGAAGAAGCCCAGCCCTTCTACGTCAACGCGCCTTTCGGCATCGTGCTGGTCCACAACGGCAACCTGACCAACGCCCACGCGATGAAGCAGGAGTTGTTCGACATCGACCGCCGCCACATCAACACCGAGAGCGACACCGAGGTGCTGATCAACGTGCTGGCGCACGAGCTTGAGCGCGCCGGTCGCGACCTGGCGCTGACGCCAGAACTGGTGTTCAAGGCCGTCAGTGCGGTGCACAAGCGCATCAAGGGCTCGTACGCGGTGGTCGCACTGATCGCGGGCTATGGCCTGCTGGCTTTCCGCGACCCGTTCGGCATTCGTCCACTGTGCTACGGCACGCTGGACACGCCGACTGGGCCGGAGGTGATGGTGGCCAGTGAATCCGTCGCGCTGGAAGGCACGGGGCACCAGATCGTGCGCGATATCGCGCCGGGCGAAGCCGTCTTCATCGACTTGGAAGGCCGCATTCATGCGCAGCAGTGCGCCGACTCGCCGACGCTGAACCCCTGCATGTTCGAGTTCGTCTACCTCGCCCGGCCGGACTCGGTGATGGACGGCATTTCGGTCTACCAGGCCCGTTTGAACATGGGCGAGACGCTGGCCCAGCGCGTGATCTCAACCATGCCACCGTCGCAGATCGACGTGGTGATCCCGATCCCGGAGTCGAGCCGCCCGAGCGCAATGCAGCTGGCGCAGAAGATCGGCAAGCCCTACCGCGAAGGCTTCGTGAAGAACCGCTACGTCGGCCGCACCTTCATCATGCCGGGCCAGGCGGTGCGCAAGAAGAGCGTGCGCCAGAAGCTCAACGCGATCGGCGTCGAGTTCAAGGGCCGCAACGTGCTGCTGGTCGACGATTCGATCGTGCGTGGCACGACCAGCAAAGAGATCGTGCAGATGGCCCGCGAGGCCGGCGCCAACAAGGTCTACATGGCCTCGGCCGCGCCGCCGGTACGCTACCCGAACGTCTATGGCATCGACATGCCGACCAAGGAAGAGCTGATCGCGCACAACCGCTCGATGGAAGAGATCCGCCAGTTCATCGGCGCCGACGCGCTGATCTACCAGGACGTTGACGCGATGAAGCGGGTGGTCGGTGCGTTGAACAAGAACCTGGCGGGCTTCGAGGCTTCGTGTTTCGACGGCGTCTACATCACCGGTGACGTGAGCGCGGCAGACTTCGACGCGATGCAGGCGCAGCGTGCTTCGCAACTCGACGACGAAGATGCGCCGGAGCGCGGCCGCCTGGCATTGCAGAGCAGGGACGACACATGAGCTCCGCACCTCCTGAAGGACTGCGCCCGGAAACCCTGGCGGTCCGTTCCGCACTGGCTCCCAGCCAGTATGGCGAGAACTCCGAAGCGCTGTTTCTGACCAGTGCTTACGTGCAGCCCGACGCTGCCACCTCGGCCCGCCGCTTTGCCGAGATGGAGGACTTCACCYACAACCGGACCAGCAACCCGACGGTGCGCAGCTTCGAGGCCCGCTTGGCGGCCATGGAAGGCGCCGAAGCGGCGGTGGCCACCGCCACGGGCATGAGCGCCATCCTGCTGCTCATCATGGGGCTGCTGAAGTCCGGCGACCATGTGATCTGCTCGCGCTCGGTGTTCGGCTCGACGATCTCCCTCTTCGCCAAGGAGTTCGGCAAGTTCGGCGTCGAGACGAGTTTTGTTTCGCAGACCGACCTGGCCGAATGGCGCGCCGCTTTGCGTCCGACGACGCGCCTGCTGTTCGCCGAGACCCCGACCAACCCGCTGACGGACGTGTGTGACATCCGTGCGTTGGCCGACATCGCCCGCGAGTCCGGCGCGAAGCTGGTGGTGGACAACACCTTCTGCTCACCGGCTTTGCAGCKCCCGCTCGAGCTGGGCGCCGACCTGGTGATGCATTCCGGCACCAAGTACCTCGACGGTCAGGGCCGCGTGATGGCCGGCGCCCTTTGCGGCCCGGCGGCCCTCATCAAGGATGTGTTCGGCCCCGTCGTCCGCACGGCCGGCATGACCTTGTCGCCGTTCAATGCCTGGGTCGTGCTCAAGGGCATGGAGACGCTGGCGCTGCGCATGAAAGCCCAGAGCGAAAACGCGCTGGCCGTGGCGCGCTGGCTCGAACAACAACCGCAGGTGGCTCGGGTGTACTACCCCGGCTTGGCTTCGCACCCGCAGCACGAGCTGGCGATGCGCCAGCAATCGGGGCAGGGCGGGGCGGTGTTGTCGTTCGACATGCGCGCCGACAGTCCCGAGGCCGCGCGAGCAGCCGCTTTCCATGTGATCGACAGCACCCGGGTCCTGAGCATCGCCACCAACCTGGGCGACACCAAGTCCATCATCACCCACCCCGCCACCACCTCGCACGGGCGCCTCACCGAGGCCCAGCGCCAGGCGGCCGGCATCGGGCAGGGCATGGTCCGCCTGGCGGTGGGCCTGGAACACGTAGACGACATCACCGACGACTTGCAGCGAGGCCTGGCCACGCTTTCGAACTGACTTCATGACCTCCGTCCGCACCCGTATCGCTCCATCGCCGACCGGCTTTCTGCACCTGGGCACCGCCCGCACCGCGCTGTATTCATGGGCCTATGCGCGCCACCATGGCGGCGAGTTTGTGCTGCGCATCGAAGACACCGATGTGGCGCGTTCAACCCAAGACTCCGTCGACCAGATCCTGCAGTCGATGCACTGGCTGGGCCTGGACTACGACGAAGGCCCGATCTACCAGATGCAGCGCCTGGAGCGCTACCAGGCGGTGATCGACAGCATGCTGGCGGCCGGCACGGCCTACCGCTGTTACACGACGCCCGAGGAGCTCGACGCGATGCGCGAGCAGCAAAAGGCGCGCAACGAGAAGACCGGTTACGACGGCCGCTGGCGCCCCGAACCCGGCAAGGTGCTGCCGCCGGTGCCCGAAGGCGTGAAGCCGGTGATCCGCTTCAAGAATCCGCGCGACGGCGAGGTGCGTTGGGACGACCTGGTCAAGGGCGAGATCGTCATCGCCAACAAGGAGTTCGACGACCTCATCATCCAGCGCGCCGATGGCGTGCCGACCTACAACTTCGCGGTGGTCGTGGATGACTGGGACATGGCGATCACGCATGTGTTCCGCGGTGACGAGCACATCAACAACACGCCGTGGCAGATCAACATCTACGTGGCGCTGGGGGCGGCGCTGCCGATGTTCGGCCACTTGCCGGTGATCC
>NZ_JBFUGE010000183.1:0-11290 GCF_056403075.1 Ideonella sp. P3_A4
GTCTTCGAGGATGTCGTTGAACAGCTCGCGCGACACGTAGTCACGCACCGTCTCGCAGTAGGCGATCGCTTCCTTCAGGTGCGCCTGCGCGGCCACCTCGAGCTTCAGGTCGCAGTCCAGCGTCTCGACCGCCGACTCACCGATATAGAGCTTGCCCAGGTCCTGCAGGTTCGGCAGACCTTCGAGCATCAGCACTCGCTCGATCAGGCGATCGGCGTGCTTCATCTCCTCGATCGACTCGTCGTACTCGTGCTTGGCCAGTTTCGCCAGGCCCCAGTTCTTCTGCATCCGCGCATGCAGGAAATACTGGTTGATCGCAGTCAGCTCCATCTTCAACTGGGCATTCAGGTACTGAAGCACCTTGGCGTCGCCTTTCATGGCCTTCTCCTTCTTGACTTCGTTCGGGGCAAATAAGCATTTTGCGGCGGTTCACTGGTCAAGTGATAACCGCACAGCTGCGCTCTGAGCGCGAATCGCTCGCATTCGTTTTGGAATTCGACGACTGCGTTGCTGGGATGCTCTCAAGCCTCTAGCATCAGCCGCCTTGAGAGACAGCCACCCTACGGATGAGCCACGAACACAGAGACGAAAACTCGAAGCGGCAACCCATCTCGCTGAGCCATCTGCGCGCCGCATGATGGGACAGTTCAGAGTTCTGGCGCTGTGCGGCAGCCTGCGGGCGGCGTCGATCAACGCGGCGCTGCTGCGGGCCGCGGCGCGACTGGCGCCATCGCCGATGGCCGTCGAGCTGTTCACCGGCCTGGGTCGGCTGCCGCTGTTCAACCCCGATGACGAAGTCGACCCGCCGTCAGCGGTGCAAGCCCTGCGCAACGCGGTGGACGCCGCCGACGCCTTGCTGATCGCCAGCCCCGAATACGCCCACGGCGTGACCGGCACGATCAAGAACGCGCTCGACTGGCTGGTCAGCTTCGAGCCCTTCGTGCACAAGCCGGTCGCGGTGTGGAACGCCTCGCCGCGGGCGCATCATGCCGACGACGCGCTGCGCGAAACGCTGAAGACGATGTCGGCCGAGATCATCGAGCCGGCCTCGGTCAGCATCGCGCTGCTGGGCGCCCAGCTGGACGAAGGCGGCATGGTCGCGTCGCCCTCGGTGTCCGGCACCATCCGGTCGGCGCTGCAGGCCTTGCATGACGCCGTCGAGCAAGGAGCATCGGAACGCGGGCCCAGCTTTCGCTTGGGCTGACAGGCAACAACATCCCAACAGGAGAGACAACGAATGAGCGACGCGGCCAATGCCTTGGCAAAGAAGCTGATCCGCAACTGGAACGAGGTGCCACTCAACCATGAGCAGCGCGCACCGCTGTACGACTCAATGTGCGCACGCCTGGCGCCCGGCACCGCGGCGCAAAAGCTGGGCGCTTCGGTGGACACGCTGGCGCCCGGCATGCGCGGCTGCCCCTACCACCTGCACCACGCACAGGAAGAGATGTTCATCATCCTGGGCGGCAATGGCACCTTGCGCGTGGCCGGCGAGCTGCTGCCGATCCGCGAAGGCGACGTGATCTTCATTCCGCCGGGGCCCGAGTACCCGCACCAGATCATCAACAGCTCCGACGCACCGCTGCACTACCTGTCGGTCAGCACCCGCGAGCGGCCCGAGGTCTGCGAATACCCCGACTCGGGCAAGTTCCTCGCGCTGGGGATCGACAAGGGTGAAGGCAGTTTCGATGTGATCCAGCGCAGCGCCGAGTCGCTGGACTACTGGGAAGGCGAGCCTTGAACGTCGGATGACGGACCAGCGCGGTATGCTGCGCCGACTTCACACAAGCTCGCTTCAGCATGGCCCGCGCTATCACGTCCGCCCTCGTCACCGCCGCCGTCTTCGTCGCGGCCATCGTGCTGAATCCTTCGGCCGAGACGCACCGTGACAAGATCAAGAAGGCCACCTCAGAGCGCAGCCCCATCGCGGGTGCGTTGGGCCTGGGCGCCTTGACGGCCTTCGTGTCGACCTACCACTCGTTGGGGGTGGCGTCGTACACCACAGCAAACGGCAAGACGCTGTCGTGGGGTGCCTTCGGTACCGTGTTCGTGAGACCGGCGGAGTAAACAGGACGGGCGCTGCTGTTTCAGTGTGTTGCCAGCAATGATCTCTGCCAAGGACGCACTTAGACTCCCGTCCATAACTAGCAGGGAGATGCGATGAAACAACTGAGATACGCTTGCCTGGCCGCTTGTGCGCTCCTGTCGGCATGCAGTGGTGGCAACGAGCAAGATGAACTGGGTGACGACCCATTTCCGCTTGCTGATGGCAATCGTTGGGAAATGCATTTCCTGGACTCGCGGCATTCCGACGGACCGGTGACAACGATCGTGTCAGGTCCAGTGAACGTAGGTGGAAAGCCTGGGTACGCCGTGAGCGACGCGAGCGGCCATCTGGACGACACGAGTCCGTCGCTGCCTAATGCGTATTTCATTCGTACACCAACCGAGGTGACTCGCGTACCCGCCAGCACTGAGTCGGGTCTTGAGTTGCGCACCGGGCCGCGCGTCATCCTGCGGCTGCCACTGCACGTCGGTGACCGATGGACCCAGGTTGACAAGACCGTCGACAGCGACACCGACTTCGACTTCGATGGAATCGTCGAACCGGTAGCCATACTGGCGACTGTGAGCGTCGACGCCATTGAGACCGTGTCCGTCGGGGCGGGCCGCTTTGAGAACGCCTATCGTGTTGGTACCTCGCAGACCCGAACCATTCTGTTCACCTCCGACTCGAGCACGTCCACGGAAAGCAGCACCACGTACGAATGGTATGTGCCAGGTATCGGTCTCGTACGCCGCGAAACCGCTGTGACGCCGGAGGATGGCCCGTTCACGTATCAGAGCTCGGAGTCGCTGTCCGCCTATCGCCTGAAGTGAGCGAGAACCCGATCACCAGATCACCGTTCGGTTTGACTAGATTCGCATTGTTTCAGTTGGTAAACAGAAACACTCCTAACGATCGAGCTACATAGACTTCGCGGATCAAAAAGGGAGATCCCGATGCGACAGCTTCAATACTCTGCTTGTGCGATGACTTGCGTCGCGCTGCTGACAGCAGGTTGTGGCGGCGGCAACAACGAAACCGAGCCTCGAGGCACCGATCCGTTTCCGCTCAGCGTTGGCAACCGATGGGAGATGGACTACCAAGACTCCCGGTTCTCGTCTTACACGCGAGTCTACGAAGTTGCCGGCTCGGTGAATACCGACGGCTCAACCTCGTACCTGATGCGCAGAGATGGACAAGCAGGGACCGACGTGATCTATCAGCATCCCCCGACGGGAGTGTTGCGGCTGCCTGCCCCCGGTGACGAGGATCAAACCCCTCAGTTGGTCGTCAAACTTCCACTTCACGTGGGCGACTCGTGGGTGAACAAGAACGAGACCCGCGACTACGGAGAAGATGTCAACGGCGACGGCGTCAACGAGGTCGAGACCGTGACTGACGACGGAGATGTCACCGCAATAGAGCGTGTGGTCACGCCTGCCGGCACTTTCGACGAATCGTATGTGGTCACATCTGGCAGTTCTTGGATCGTCTCGAACCCGGTGACCAACGAAGAGTACTACGCCAGCTACACCACTGTCCGCGAGAACTATGTGGTCGGCATTGGTGTGGTCAGCCGTGACGTCACGATCATTCCGGCCGGCGGGCCTCGCATGTATACGAGCAGCGAAAAGCTCTCTGCTTACCGCGTTGCTCCGAATTGATCGTCTGCTGACCCTCTAGCTCTCCAGCCAGGCCTGCAGCGCCGCACTTGGCCCTTCGCGCCAACCGTTGGCCGCTTGCGAATCGCGGGTGACAAACCACGCAGCGACAGCGTGGCGGTCGGCCCAGGCTCGGCCCTCTTCAGGCCCCATCACGAACAGCACTGTGGCCAGCGCGTCGGYGTCGGCACAGCGTTCGCATAGCACACTGACGGAAGCCAACGCATGCCGGACCGGCGCCCCGGTGCGCGGGTCCAGCGTGTGCGAGCACCAGTGGCCTTGCGCGTCGCGAAAGCCCTGGCGGTAGTCGCCTGAAGTGGCGATGGCCTGGCCGACCAGCGCGGCGCGCAGCGGTGGCAAGCCGGCTGCGCCGGGCGGGCGCTCCAGCGCCACCCACCACGGTTGTCCGTCGGTCTTCAGCCCTTCGCCGCACAGCTCGCCGCCGAGTTCGAACAGGAAGTGGTGGTGACCATCGGCGCGCAGCACCGCAGCGACGGCATCGACCGCGTGGCCTTTGGCGATCGCCGACAGGTCGAGCCGGCAGGCGCCGGGTTGCTGCAGACGGTCCCCCTCCAGCTTGAGCTCGCGCCAGGCACCTGGCGGCTTCGCGTCGGTCAAGACGGGCACCAAGAAGTCCGCGCTACCGAACCTGCCGGTGGGCCCGAATCCCCAACGGTCAATGGCCTGACCCAGCGCCGGGTCGAACGCACCGCCGCTCTGCTCGGCCATGCGCAGCGCCAAACGCATCACCTGCGCAAAGTCCGATGACAAGGTTTGCCATTGCCCCGCCGGCAGGCGGTTGAAGCGGCTCAGTTCCGAGTCCGGCTCCCAGTGGCTCATCTGCTGCACCAACCTGGCCAGGCAAGCCTCGATGCGAGCCTGCACTGCCGCCAGCGGCACGGCGGGCGTGGCTGCGAGCACCAGCCGCCAAACACTACCCATGCTCTGGCCGGTCAGCCGATGCAGCACCGCACCGCGCGGCGCGGCCACCAGCGGCGCCGAGGGCGGCAGCAGCACCAGCGCGTCGCCGGCCGCCGCGCCGGCGGTCACTTCGGCCGCACTTCCAGCGTCGCGCTGTAGCTCAGGCGGCGCAACGGCGGCAGGTTGGCGGCCTCGGCCGGAGTGCTGTGGTTCACGCCCAGCCAGTAGCGGCCGGCTTCGGGCCAGGCGACGTTGAACTCGCCCTTGGCATCGCTCTTCAGCGTCAGCTCGCCCATTTTGTAGCGGTAGCGGTTGCCGCCACGCAGCAGGCTGACCGCGGCATCGGCCAGTGGCTGGCCATCGAGCAGCAATCGGAAGCGGGTGCGGTCACCATCGCTCAGGTCCACCGGCGCGTCGAGCGGAATCAGCTCAAGCCCTTGGCCTGCCGGCGCGAATGGCTTGTCGCTCGGCTTCTCGCGTGCGACGAAGGTTTCGACACGGCCGGCGAATTGGGTCACGCGCACGTCCTCGGCCTTCTCGGGGCGCTCTTTCTCCCAGGCCTCGGCCGTGCCGCGAAAGCGCTTGGTCTCACCGCCCTGCTTGTAGCTGACCATCACGCCCTGGCTCAAGTTGGCGATGCGGTAGGTGCCGGTCTGGACCAGCGTCAACTCGAAGCTGCTGCGGTGGCGCGAGGTGGTGTTGACGGCCGTCGGCGCCACGTTGCTGCCGTCCGGCGCCGTGATGGCCAGGCCGTCCAGCGGCAGGCCACGGGTGTCGAACTCGAACAGGTCTTCGGTGGCGGCCGCGTCGATCGCGACGACGCCTTCCTTGCCGTCGACCAGCGTCTGGCTGGGCAGCAGCCAGGGATGGTGGGCGGCAGCGCTGAACGAGGCCAGGGTCGCCGCGATAGCGATCAGCGCCCGCGTTTTCATGGGTGACTTTTGCATGGCGTGTCCGTCCTGGTTCAGGGTTTGGCTTGCAGGCTCAAAGTACCCAGCTCGTGCTCACCCTGGGCCTTGGCCTGGGTCGCACCGGTGGGCGGCCAGTGCAGCGGCAGGCGCTGCACCTCACGACCACCGCCTTCCCGGGTCGCTTCGATCACCACCTCGTAGTCGCCCGCCGGCAGGCTCGCCAGCGCCTTGGCGCCGCCCAGTTGCACGACGTGCTCGCCTGGCGCGCGCGTTGCGCCGCTGACGCCATCGACAGGCATCTGCGCGTCGCGGCCGCCCTGGCGCCACCACTGGCGCAGGTCGCGCAGCCACTTGGCGCCGCCGTTGTCCTTCTTCTTCAGGTCGTACCAGACGGCCAGGTGGCCGGCAAAGCCCTGGTCGCCGGCGCGCTGCAGCCACATCGCCACATAGGGCGTGTGGTACTCGGCCACGCCCAGGCGCGGCAACTCCAGCTTCAGGGCCAGTTCGGCGGCTTGCGCCGATGGCGGGGCCAGCGCCAGCGCGGCGCCTAACGACACAGTGGTGCGAACAATCATCGATCAACCTCTCGAATAGTCAGTGCGCGGCGTAGACAGCCAGCAGCAGCGGCAGCAGCAAGCCGGCGGCCACCAACGGCCAGGTGCTGGGCCGGCGGCGCGCATGCAACGCCAGCAGCAGCAAGCCAGTGACGGAAGCGAACGCACAAACGATGGCAAAGATGTCAATGAAGGCCCGCCAGACCTGACCGGTATGGCGCGCCTTGTGCAGGTCATTCAGCCAGGCGACCCAGCCGCGGTCGCTGTCTTCCCATTCGAGGCTGCCGCGCGAACGGTCGACGCGCAGCCAGGCATCACCGCCCGGACGCGGCAGCGACAGATAGACCTCGTCAGTGCTCCATTCGGCCTCGGTCTCGGCGTCCCAGTGCAGACCCAGGCGGTCTTGCAAGGGCTGGTGCAGCGACCGCGGCAAGGGCGCGCGCCCATTGCTGTCGGCCAGTGGTGCCCCGCGGGCGAATGCACCGCGTTCGGCCGGGCTCAACTCGAAGCTGCCACTGCGCAACGCCGGCTTGGCTTCGATGCTGCCGGCGTGGTTCAAGGTGATGCCAGTCAGCGCGAAGACCAGCAGCCCGGCCAACGTCAACGCCGAGCTAATCCAGTGCAACGGCAGGACGGCCTTCAGCCACTGGGCCCGACGTTGCGCCCGCTGCACGGCCAACGCTTGCGCGCCGGCCGCGGGCTTGAGGGTGCTCAGACCTTGATCCATCGCCGCAGCAGGTTGTGGTAGCAGCCGGTCAGCTGCAGCCGCGCGGCCTCGTCGGCCCCGGTCTGGTTCAAGCGCTGGATGGCGGTGTCCAGGTCGAACAACAGGCTGCGCTCGCCCTCGTCGGCCACCATGCTCTGAACCCAGAAGAACGAGGCCAGCCGCGCGCCGCGCGTGACCGGCTCGACGCGGTGCAGGCTGGTCGACGGGTACAGCACCAGGTCACCTGCGGGCAGCTTGACCGAATGGGCGCCGAAGGTGTCTTCGATCAGCAGTTCGCCGCCGTCGTAGCTGTCGGGCTCGGTGAGAAAGAGCGTGGCCGAGATGTCGGTGCGCAGCTTGCGCCCGCTGCCGGGCACGAGACGCACCGCATTGTCGACATGGGCGCCAAAGGTCTCACCGCCTTCGTAGCGGTTGAACATCGGCGGGTAGACCTCGGCCGGCAGCGCCGCGCTGATGAACAGCGGGTGGCGCTCCAGCGCGGCGAGCACGATGTCACCCAGCTCGCGCGCCAGCGCCGAGCCCTCGGCCAGCTGGCGGTTGCGCTTGACCTGCGCGCCCTGGTGGCCGGCCGTAGCCAGGCCGTCGATCCAAGGCGCTCGGTCGAGCGCGTGGCGCGCCGCCCGCACCTGTTCAGGCGTCAGCACGGCGGGAATCTGCACGATCATGACCGGGGCCTTTCTTTCACGACAGTCAGGTCAGAAGCGGATCAGCGCGCTGACCAACGCAGTGCGGCCGCGCACCGGCGTCGCGCGGCCGGCACTGCTGGCTTCGAAGTACACCGCGTCGCTCAGGTTCTGCAGGTTCAGCCGCACTTCCCACGACTTCTGCAGGTAGGCCACCGTCGCATCCCAGCGGGTGTAGCCGTCGACCTTGGCGCTTTCGAAGTTGTTCAGCCAACGGTCGCTGGCGAACTGCGCGCCGCCACCCAGTTCCCACTGCGGGGTCAGGCGGTAGGTGGTCCACAGCGTGGCGTTGTGGCACGGCGTGTTCGGTGCGGTCTTGCCTTCGGCGGCGATGCCCGCGTCGGCGTTGGTGCCGATCTGCGGCGACTCGACGATCTTGCCGTTCATGTAGGTGTAGCCGGCGAAGACTTCCCACTGCGGGTTGATGCGGCCTGTGGCACCCAGCTCCAGCCCGTCGACACGGATCAGGCCTTCGGTCACTTGCGTGCCGGCAGCGTCTTGCGTGCGCGGGTTGGTCTTTTCGATGCGGAACAGCGCGCCGGTGACGCTGAGTTCACCATCCAGCAAGTCCAGCTTCGCACCCAGCTCGAACGAGCGGTTGCGCTCGGCGCCGAGCGTCGCGGTGCTGGCGCTTTGCGTCACCGTCTCGGCCGACGGGTTGAACGAGGTGCCGTACGACGCGTAGTAGGTCTGCATCGCATCGGGCTGGAACAGCACGCCAGCGCGCGGGCTCCACATGCTCTCGGACTTCGGCGCGGCGGCCTCGGTGGTGTCGAGCGGGAAGCCCGCCGGCAGCGTGTACTTGACCAGGTCCGACTTGACCATGAAGCGCTCGTTGCGCAGGCCGCCGACCAGCTTCCACTGCGGCGTCAGCTCGATCTGGTCGTTGATGTAGACGGCGGCCGTGTCGGCGATCGTCGTCGTGGTACGCGACAGCGCGTGCTGGCCGGTGATGCCGGAGTAGACCGGCGAACCCAGGTTGATCGTCGCCGCGTCAACCGGTGTGTTCCAGGCATAACGGTCGTCGCGGTTGCGTTCGCGCGCAAGCTCGACGCCGGCGGTCAGCTGATGGTTCACGCTGCCCGAAGCGAACTTGGTGGTCACGTCGGTCTGGCTGATCACCGAGGTGTCTTTCAGCTGGCGCTCACGCGTCGAGCGCGGTGCGCTCAGGTCGTTCAGGTCGTCGTCCAACGTCGGCACGGTGCCGTTGACATTGACCACTGCGCCCAGCGGGTTGGCGCGAGCGTGGGTGCGGTTGTCACTCAGTTGCAGGCGCGTGCGCACCGTCGTCGTGCTGCTGGCCTTGTGCTGCAGTGTCAGGCTCAGCACATTGACGTCCTGGTTGAACTGGTCGTCGGTGTAGCCGTAGAAGTTGTGTGCCGGCGCATCGATCGGCTTGCGCACGGTCCCAGCACCAGACGTGGTGACGAACGGGAAGCCGTAGTCAGGGATGTCGCGGTTGCGTTGGATCAGCGCGGCGACCGAGAACTCGGTCGGCGTGTTGATGCCCAGGCGAACGGACGGCGCGACACCGGCGTCTTTGTTCTTCGTCACGTCGCGGGTCGATTCGATCTGCTGGCCGAAAGCGGTCACGCGGAAGGCCGCGCTGTCCGACAGCACCTTGTTGAAATCTCCGGTGGTGCGGAAATAGCCGTCGGTGCCGACCGTGCCGCCCAGCTCGCTGCGGTCGCGCAGTTCGGGCTTCTTGCTGATCTGGTTGATGACGCCGCCGGTGGAGCCGCGGCCAAACAACATCGACGATGGGCCCTTCAGCACTTCGACGGCCTGTAGCGAGAACACGTCGCGGCTGTATTGGCCGCGGTCGCGCATGCCGTCGAGGTAGATGTCGGTGCGGGCCGAGAAGCCGCGCAGGTTGATGTTGTCGCCGATCACGCCGCCTTCGCCGGCACCCAGCGTGATGCCAGGCACATTGCGCAGCGCGTCTTTCAGCGATGCGGCGGCCTGGGTGTCGAGCATCTTGCGATCGATCACGGTGATCGATTGCGGCACGTCGCGCAGCGGCGTCTCGAACTTGCCGCCGGTCGATGCCTGGCTGTTGTCGCGCTCGACGGTGGCGGTCGCCTTGATGGGCGGCAGGCTGGATTCGGTCTTGGTGGCGTCCGGGCCGGCGGGCGCCGGCGCGGCGGTCTGCGCGTGCGCGGTGCCGAAGACGAGCGCGAGCGTGGCGGCGCGCAGGCTCAACGGCAGCGCTGTGGGCGTGGAAGTGGGCTTGTTCGAGTTCAAGGAAAATCCCTCGGGAGTCAGGTCAAAGTTGTCCCTGGCTGGCGAGCGGCTGGCGGCGGGCATGGTTCGGAAGTAACGGGTTGGCCGAGCGGCCACGCAGATCCCGCCACCGTTCAAGGCGTTTCGGGCTGGCTGACGAAGCCGATCTTGTGCAGGCCGGCTTTCGAAGCGTCGGCCAACGTCTCGGCCACCGCGCGGTAGGCCACGCTCTGATCGGCGCGCAGGTGCACCTCGGGCACCGGCTGCAAGCGGCCGGCGGCGGCAAAACGCTGGGCGGCATCGGTGCGCGTCACCGGCTCGCCGTTCCAGAAGCGTTGGCCGCCGGCATCGATCGCGAATTCGATCTTCTGCGGCTTCACTTCGTTGACCTGCGAGCTGACCTGCGGCAGGTCGAGCTTGACCGCGTGCGTGAGCAACGGCGCGGTGACGATGAAGATCACCAGCAGCACCAGCATCACGTCGATCAGCGGGACCATGTTGATCTCGCCCATCGGCGCGGCGGCGCGTTGGGAGTCGAAGCTGGCGAAGGCCATCTCAGTGCCCCACGCGTGCCGGCATCGCGTGCACGTTGGCGGCCGGCTCGGCTCCCTGGCGCAGCGTCTGACCCAATGTCAGGAAGGACATCAGTTCGAAAGCAAATGCGTCCAGCTTGGCGGTTAGCACACGGTTGCTGCGCGCCAACCAGTTGTAGGCCATCACCGCGGGAATGGCGACGGCCAGGCCGAGGCCGGTCATGATCAGCGCCTCGCCGACCGGCCCGGCGACCTTGTCCAGCGTGCCGGCGCCGCTCATGCCGATGGCGACCAGCGCGTGGTAGACGCCCCAGACAGTGCCGAACAGGCCGACGAACGGTGCGGTCGCGCCGATGGTGGCCAAGAGGGTGAGGCCGCTTTCGAGCTGCATCGTCTCCTCGTCCAGCACCTTCTTGATCGTGCGGGTCAGGAACTCCTGCTCGCTGCCGGCTTCAGCCAGCTTGGCGGCGCCGTATTTGGCGTGATGCGCCTTGGCGTGCATCGAATGCGCAGTCAGGTGGGCGAACGGTTCTTGCACGCCGTGGGTGGTGATCTCGGCATGCACCTCGTCGAGCGAGGTGGCGTTCCAGAACAGGCTCAGGAAAGCCTCCGAGCGACGCTTGCGGAAGAACGAGGTCAGGCCCTTGGTGGCGATCAGCACCCACGAGATGACCGACATCAGCAGCAGGATCGCCAGCAGTGTCTTGCCGACCGCATCGCTTTGCCCCAGGAAATGGGCCAGGCCCAGCGTGCCCGGTTCAGTCATGACTTGTTCTCCAGTTCGAATTGAATCGGCACGGTGGTCCACACGACGAGTGGCACACCGTTCTCGGTATAGGGTTTGAAGCGGGCGGCGCGCACGGCGGTCAGCGCGGCGTTGTCGAGCCGGGGTGAGCCGGAAGAGCGCGACACCAGCACCTGGCGCGCGCGGCCATCAGTGCCGATCTCGACCTTCAGCAGCACCTCGCCCTGCTCTTGCATGCGGCGCGACGCGAGCGGGTAGACCGGCGCCGGCGGCTCAAGGTAGCTC
>NZ_JBFUGE010000184.1:0-11240 GCF_056403075.1 Ideonella sp. P3_A4
CGTCCGGTGTGTGCAACTGCGCCATCAGCGCCTGGCGCTGCCGAGCGCTGAGCTCGTGCAACCGCTTCAACCACCGCTTCCAGTCTTGTTCCTGCATCGCCTTCTCCAGGGAACCCGGCTTGCCGCCGTCTACCTGGCACGATGCACTTCCACTGGCTCATGGCCTGCGCCTGTCACTACTCAATGCGCAAAGAGCCTTTTTCATGGCTGATCGCGGAATGCTTACTCGACGCCGCTGGTGTCCGAGCGGAAGGCGGTCCAGGTCAGCGTGACGGCCAGCGTGTGGTCCCACGTGCGGCCGACCAGCGGACTGTCGCGGTTCGCTGCGCCCTTCACCGTCTCGACGCTGGCGTGCAGCGCGAGACGCCAGTCGCGGCTCAGCATGCGCGCCCACGACGTACCCAGCCGTGTGGCGACCAGGCCCGAATGCGCCTCGTACGCCGGCCGCGTTTCGGTGACATAGACCGGGTCGACGCCGTAGTACATGTGGTTCAACGCACGGTTGCCGAACAGCACCCCGGTGTAGACCGACGGGTTCCATTCGGCGACGCGGGGCAGGCGCCAGGTCACCCGTGGCTCGAACGACACGCCGGCGAATTCGAGGTCGCGGTCGGCGTCGAACACCGCGCGCAGCGGCAGGTCCAGCCGCAGCGGTGGGCGCTGGCCATCGTCTCGAAGCTCGCCCAGGTTGATGCGCAGGCTGGGGCCGAACTCCACCAGCGTGCCGATCGCCGGCATGCCCTCTCGAGCGCCGCTGTCGCGCCCGTCGGAGCCAAAGGCGGCGGCAGCACTGAAGTCCAGCTCCGCGCGAGGCGTGCGCAGCGCTCGCAGGCCCGCAGATCCGCTTTCAACGCGCAGGACCGGCCCGCGCCAGGTGATGAAGGGCAGCACCGTGCCGTTTCGGGCTCGCCGCTCTGCCCCCGGGTAGACCGCGTGGTCGGCGGCGACCATGAACAGTCCTGCGGTCCACAGTGGCGGCGCCACGCCGGGGACGTTGCCGTCGGCATCCGCCACCACCTCGGGCGGCGGCGGCGTGGTGGTCTGGGCCATCGCTGCCAGCGGGCTGAGCATGGCCAAGGCCAGGCACGCGGTCAGACGAAGTGAAAGCGTTCGCGTTGATGTCATGAGAGAAGCGGAAGGTCGAAAGAGAAGTCAGGTCTCAGGCCAAGCCGATGCGCGCCGGGTCGGGCCCCGGGACGCGGTTCCAAGCGGGCAACTGTGCCTTTGGCAGCAACTCCTGCACCGCGCGCGTGGCCTGGTCGATGGCGCTGTGGGCGTAGGCATAGGCACCGGCGTCGGCATTGGCAATCGCCACCCGGCCCCAGCCGCGGCGCGCGCGTTCGCAGGGCAAGGGGCCTTGCGGCCAGTAACGGTCCCACGGGCGCATGTACTCGTAGGCGTAGCCATGGGCCCAGCGGTTCACGGTGATGGCTTCGATGTCGTTGGTGGCATCGAAGCCGAATTCGCCGAGTGCACCTTGCAGCAGCGTGCGCACTTGCTGCTCGAGGAAGTCGAAGCGCCAGTTCAGCAGCATCGCACGGCCTTGCGATGCCTGCGCGCGCGCCGGCGCGCCATTGCCCGGTACCACCACCTTGCTCAGGTGCAGCAGGATCGGCTCATCAGGTGATTGAGGGTAGCGCTGCGACCCCATGCTGACCGGAAAGTCCAGCGCCACATCACCCCAGAAACCATCGACGATGTTGAAGCCGTGCAGGCCTGACTTCTGCCAGGCGCGCCAGTTGTTCAGCAGCACGGTGGTGTACAGCAGCGGTGTCTTGACCTGGTCACTCAGCGCGTCGACCTGGGCCTTCGGCAGCTCGTCGGTCAGCCGCGCGATCACCCGGTGCCAGCAGGCCAGCAGCACCTGGCGCGCACGTACGACGCGCACCTGGCCCTTGGCGTCGACATAACGCAGCTCGACCAGTTCAGCTTGCTGCGGTGGGCCGAGATGGCGCAGGCCGAGGGCCGTCGCGCCGAGGCGGATGCGCACCGGTTCGTCGGATGCGTCCAGCCGGGTGCGGTCCAGCGTGGCGTCGACCAGTGCCTCCATACCTTGGCCAGGCAGCGCCGACGGGATCAGTGACCGGACCAGCGCTCGCGCGACGCCGGCGTTGCCGTCGGGGAAGTGGTAGATGTATTCGTCCTGGCTTGCCATCAGCTGGCGGCCACTGGGCGACATACGGGCATCGATGCCCTCGCCGAGCGCGAGACCTTCGAAGCCGGGCAGGCCGGCGGCCCACGCATCGAGTGCCGTCGTCGCGTCAATGCCGACTCCGAAGTAGCCCTGCGTCTCACCCTGGAAGAAGCGCAGCACTGTCGGATCGACTTTCCAGCGTTGAAGCAGGAAGTCGCGGTACGTCATGCCGGCCAACGCGCTACGGCGCGCAGCAGACGTCTTCAAATGCGGCAGCACATCGCGCGGTGTGCCGAATAACGCGGCCAAGCTGGCTTGCGCCGCAGGCGAAAGCGGCGTGCGCTTCAGCCAATCTGCGGCCGGTTCTTCTTTGCCGTGGCGCACCAGCCGGTTGTCGCCCCAAGCCCCGCGGCCGAAGAACAGGCCTTGCTGTGTCAGGCCCTGCCGCTCGGACCAGCCCTTGTCGAAGAACTCGGTCTTGAAGCGCTCGAGTTCGATGCCCAGGTCCTTCAGCAGCCCCGAGGCCGCGGGTGAGAACAGGCTCGGCGAATCGAGCGACTGCGAGCCGCCATAACCGATCAGCTTGACACCCGAGCGCGAGATGAATTCGTTGCGCCGCGCGTGGCCGCCGATGTCGTCGAGCGCATCAAGCAGCAGCACGCGCACCGGCCGGCCGGCATGCTGGCGAAACAGGTGCGCGCCGGCCAGGCCGCTCAAGCCGGCGCCGACGACGACCAGGTCTTCGATCTCGGGGTCGACCTCGGCGGCGGCGTCGCGAAACCGCGTCGGGTCGTCGCGCCAGGCGTGCGCGTTGGCATTGACCTCGTCGGTCTGGCCCTGCAGGCCGCTGCGCAGGGCGATCGGGTCGGTGTCGGGGGCCGCTGCCGCGGCGAACGGGGCGGCGGCCAGCGCGACGCCGTTGAGGAAGTCGCGGCGTGTGATCTCGGGCAAAGGCATCGGGGTAGGCTGATGTCGCCGGGGCTCGCGCCGCTGCGGCGATTACGGATGTGGCGTCCAAAACCAGGCCCGATCATGGCATGGCCGCGTGAGCCGGCAGGGGAACTCCAATGCGCTGTTCAACATCGATCCGCCCACTCTCATGGATCACCGGGGTGGCCTCGTTGGCAGCCCTGGTGGGTTGCACCAGCATGCCGTCGGGAGAGCTCAGTGTGCCTGCGGCGGCTACGGCCTGGCCCACAGAGGTTGCACCGCAGCCGGTTGATTGCCCGTCTGGTCTGCCCGAGGGTACCCGCTGTCTGGGTGGTCAGGACAGCGCCGGCGCGTTCTACCGCATCGCGATCCCGGCCAACTGGCAGGGCGACTTGGTGGTGCACGCACACGGCGGCCCGTCGCTGGGTGAGCCCAAGGTCGAGCGCGTGGTCGAAGACCTTCAGCGCTGGGCCATCATGGTCCGCGCCGGTTATGCATGGGTCGGCTCGACCTTTCACCAGGGCGGCGTGGCGGTGATGTCGGCGGCCGAAGACACCGAGCGCGTGCGCCGCATCTTCGTCACCCACGTGCAGCAGCCGCGCCGTACGGTGCTGCACGGCCAGTCCTGGGGCGCCAGCGTCGCGGCGCGCACGGCCGAGGCCTACGGCCGTGTGGTGCCGGGCCAGCGGCCGGCCTACGACGCGGTGCTGCTCAGCAGTGGCGTGCTGGGCGGTGGCTCACGCTCGTATGACTTCCGTCTCGACCTGCGCGTGGTCTACCAGGCCCTCTGCCACAACCACCCGAAGCCCGACGAGCCGCAGTACCCGCTATGGCAGGGTCTACCAGAGGGCTCGACGCTCACACGCGCGCAGCTGACGCAGCGCGTCAACGACTGCCTGGGATTGAGCAAGCCGGCCGAACAACGCAGCGCCGAGCAGCAACAGAAGCTGCAGACGATCACCCGCACGATCCACATTCCCGAGTCATCGATCGCCGCGCACCTGGCCTGGGCCACCTGGCACTTTCAAGACATCGCACAACGCCGCACCGGTGGGGCCTCGCCCTTCGGCAACGTGGGGGCGCGTTACACCGGCTCGGCCGATGACGACAACTTGAACGCGCAGGTGCTGCGTTACCGCGCCGACCCTGCAGCGGCGAAGCGCCTCAGCCTCGACACCGACCCGACAGGTCAGATCGACCTGCCGATCCTGACCGTGCATGGCATCGATGAYGCCACCGCATTCATCGAGCTGGACAACGAGTTCGCTCGCACGGTGGCCAAGGCCGGCCGCGCCGATCGGCTGGTACAGACCTTCACTCGCGACCACGAGCACAGCTACCTGAGCGACCCGGCTTACGCGACCTTGATGCAGGCGCTGCTGCGCTGGGTCAACCAGGGCGAGAAGCCCAACCCAGTAGGCATCGCTGCTTCGTGCCCGGCGATGGAGACGCGCTTCGGCGCCGGTTGCCGTTTCGAGCCTGGCTACCGACCGGCGCCGCTGGACACGCGCATCACACCGCGCGATCGCCTTTGAAGCCGGGGCGCCGGGTCAGCAGCAGCCGCACGCCATCGCGCGGTCGCAGCGTCACGTTCATCACCGGCTCGACCGGGCCAGCGCCCGGCGGCAGCGCCAGCGTGTAGCGCTGCAGCAGCAGGGCGGCGACCAGCGTCATCTCCAGCATCGCGAAGTGTTGGCCGATGCACACCCGTGGCCCGCTGCCGAACGGCATCCATGCGCCACGGGGCGGCGGGGGCGCGTCGGGCATGAAACGTTCGGGCAGGAAGCGGGCCGGCTCGCTGAATGACCGGGGATCGCGCTGCAGAACCCACGGAGTGATGCGCAGCATCGCCCCGCTCGGGATGGTCCAACCGCCAAGCGTGATCTCACGCGTCGTGCGCCGCGTCATCACCGCAGCGATCGGCGGGTACAGCCGCATGGCTTCCTTCAGTGTGGCGGTCAGCCAGGGCAGTGCGGGCAGGTCTTCGGCACCGGGTTCGCGCGAGCCCAGTACGGTGTCGACCTCCTGTTGTGCGCGGCGGGCCACTTCGGGGTGTTCGGCCATCAAGCGGCTCCACCACAGCAGCGCGGTGGCCGAGGTCTCGTGGCCGGCCTGGAAGCTGACCATGCACTGGTCGAACACCTCTTGGTCCGACAGGGCGGCGTTCGTGCCCTCGTCGCGCAGCGCCAGCAGGTGGGCGAGCAGGTCGTCGCGGGGTGTGTCGGCCGATTCGGTGCGCCGCGCCGCGATGTGCCGCCCCACCAGGCCCCGCAGCGCCTTCAGCGCGCGGCGTTTCTTCGCCTTGCCGGGCAGCGGCAGCCAGTCCGGCAAGGTCATCGGCCAGAACATCTCGCGTATGGCTGCTTCCGACAGCACCTGCGTCGCGTCGGCTGCATCGCGGGCGTCGCGCGAGGCCCGGCTGGTGAACAGCGTGCGCATGATCACGTCCATCCCCACCTTGGTCCACAGCGCATCCATCTCGACCAGGCCCTGGGCCTGGCCAGCCGGCACGGCCTGCTCCAACGCGTCCAATGCGGCGTCGCGCATCAGCGCCGCGTAGCCCGCCACCCGCTTGGGCGAGAAAGCGGGCTGCAGCATGCGGCGCTGGCGCTGCCAGGTGGCGCCTTCGGTCACCAGCACGCTCTGGCCGAAAACCTGCTCGAAGATCTCGATGCCGCGCTGCCAGCGCACCATCGCGTCGGCATGATCGACCAGCGCTTCGCGTGCCAGCTCCGGCGTGAACAGGTCGTAGGCGTGCTCGGCGCCGATGTGCATGTAGCTGATGTCACCGTGCTCGCGGTGCAGGCCAGCGGTGAAGCCCAGGTAGTCGGCCTTCATGTCCCGCAGCAGTGGCAGGCCCCACCAGCGGCGTTGGGGGCCGGACGGCTTGGCGTCGGCAGGGCGGGTGGTGGTCGGGGTGGCTTGGCGGTTCTCAGCGGTCGTCGTGGCGAGGTTCATGTGCTGCAGTGTGAACCTGGCGGCAGCCGCGCGTCTTGAACGATTTCGACACCGCGGGGGCATCGAGGTCGGGGGAGGCGCCCCGCCTGAGCGACGCCTCTACACTGCTGGCATGCCTCTCGATGCCGCAGTGCCGACATTGTCAACGGCCGTCAACCGTCTGTGGCTGCCGCGTGTGTCGCTCAGCGCCTGCGTGCGCGGGGTGATGGGGCGTGACACCCGCGGTGCAACGCTCAGCGATGTACAACGCCTGAGCTACTTTCCCGCCTCGCCGCTGTGCACGCTCAGCTGGTGGTTCGAGGGCTCAGCGGAGTGGCTGCCTTTCGGTGAGCCGCAAGGTCAGGCCGTCGGCATGCCCGGACGTTTCGTGTTCGGTGGCCCCTACCGCGGGCCGACGCTGTGGCGCAACCCGGGCCCGACGCACGGCATAATGCTGTTGCTGCTGCCCGACGCGATGCACCACTTGGTAGGGCTCGAAGCCGACCATTGGGTCGATCGATTCGACGATGCGGCCCAGGTGCTGCCGCCGGACTGGATCGCGATGTGCGAAGCGGTGCAGGCCGCGCCCGACGACGACGCGCGCATCCGCCTGATCGAAGACTTTCTCGACCCGCGCTGGCAAGCAGCTCGTCCGCACATGGCGCTGGCAGGCCACCGCTACGGTGACTGGGCCCAGGGCCTGGCCTTGCGGGCAGCCACCTCCCACCCGGGGCGCAGCCTGCGCCAGATGGAGCGCCGCATCAAGCAGTGGGCCGGCCAGTCGATGCGCGAACTGCGCGGCATCGCTCGCGCCGAGCAGGCATTCCTCGACGTGGCTGCTTCCGGGCAGCCAGACTGGGCGGCGGTCGCCGCGAGCGGCGGCTACGCCGACCAGTCGCACCTGTGCCGCGAAACACGACGCGTGACCGGCTTCAGCCCAGCCGAGCTGTACCGCCTCATCGCCGAGAACGAATCGTTCTGGGCCTATCGGCTGTGGGCCTGAACCCGGAGCCCGGAGTCACTTGCCCCAGCTGTCCTTCAGCCCGGTGATGCGGTTGAACACCGGCGCGTCGGCTCGGTGGTCGATGCGGTCGGTGATGAAGTAGCCGTGGCGCTCGAACTGCACGCGGGTCTCAGGTGCGACATTGGCCAGTGAAGGCTCGACGAAGCCCTGCACGATGCGCTTGCTGTTCGGGTTCAGGACAGTCAGGTAGTCGCGGCCACCGGCATCGGGCTGGGCCTCGGTGAACAGGCGATCGAACAGACGCAGCTCGGTGGCCACCGCGTCGTGCGCGCCAACCCAGGTGATCACGCCCTTGACCTTGATCGCGTCGGCGCCTGGCGTACCGCTCTTGGTGTCGGGCACGACGGTGGCGGTCACTGCGGTGATGTTGCCGGCCGCGTCTTTCTCGCAGCCGGTGCACTCGATCACCACGCCGTACTTCAGCCGCACCTTGTTGCCAGGGAACAGGCGGAAGAAGCCCTTCGGCGGCACTTCAGCGAAGTCGTCGCGCTCGATCCACAACGTCGGGCCGAGGCTGAATTGGCGCTGGCCCATCTCAGGGTGGTGCGGGTGCACCGGCGCGTGGCAGGGCTCGAGGGTGCTGCCGAACACGTCGGCATAGTTCGTCAGCTTCAGCGGCAGCGGGTCGATCACCGCCATCGCGCGGGCGACCTGCGGGTCGAGGTCGTCGCGCTGCGCGATGTCGAGCACCGAGTAGTCGAGCCAGATGTTGGTCTTGCTGGCGCCCGAGTCGTCGGCCATCTTGCGGATCGCCGACGGCGTGTAGCCGCGCCGGCGCATGCCGGCCAGCGTGGGCATGCGTGGGTCATCCCAGCCGCTCACGTGCTTTTCATCGACCAGTTGCTTGAGCTTGCGCTTGCTGGTGATCACGTAGCTCAGGTTCAGGCGACCGAACTCGTACTGCTTGGGCAGCGGGTGCGACAGCAAACCGCCTTCGGCCAACCGCTCCAGCAGCCAGTCGTAGAACGGCCGCTGGTCTTCGAACTCGAGCGTGCAGATCGAGTGGGTGATGCGCTCCAGCGCGTCCTCGATCGGGTGGGCGTAGGTGTACATCGGGTAGATGCACCACTTGTCGCCAGTGTTGTGGTGGGTCGCGCGGCGGATGCGGTAGATGGCCGGGTCGCGCAGGTTGATGTTGGGCGCGGCCATGTCGATCTTCGCGCGCAGCACCATCGCGCCGTCGGCATGCGCGCCGTCGCGCATCTCGCGAAAGCGCGCCAGGTTCTCTTCCGGCGTGCGGCCGCGGAAGGGGCTGTCGGTGCCGGGCGTGTTGAAGTCGCCGCGATTGGCGCGCATTTCGTCGGGCGTCTGCTCGTCGACATAGGCCAGGCCACGCTCGATCAGGTGCTCCGCCGCGTGGTACATGAAGTCGAAGTAGTTGCTGGCGAAGTACAGGTGGGGCGTGCCGAAGGCGTTCCAGTCCCAGCCCAGCCACTGCACCATCTCTTCGATTGCGTCGACGTACTCCTGCTCTTCCTTCTCGGGGTTGGTGTCGTCGAAGCGCAGATGGCACACGCCACCAAAGTCGCGCGCCAGGCCGAAGTTCAGGCAGATGCTTTTCGCGTGGCCCACGTGCAGGTAGCCGTTCGGCTCGGGTGGGAAGCGCAGGCGCACGCGCGCCGGGTCGGGCTGGCCGGCCGCGTGGTGGGCTGCATCGCCTGGGGTGCCACCGAAGGGCCGCTGGTCGTAGGTGCCCGCCGCCAAGTCGCGCTCGACGATCGTGCGCAGGAAGTTGCTCGGCTTGGTCGCCTCGGTGGCGGGGGTGGACTTGTGGTCGCTCATGAAGCGGGGTGATCGCTGAGAAAGAGCGATTGATTGTAGGGGGCTGCCTGCGCCGCAGCCCCCTATGGCAAGGGGGTCGGCGGCCCGCGCGCGCGATCGGTTGGCGATCCGTTGGTGGCCGGGCTGGCACGCCACTTAGTCTCGCGCCACGGCTTCGATGGCGAGGCCTGCCAACCGAGGGACACCACCATGCACACTTCGCTCACCCGCTTCACCACCCTGGCGCTGACCGTGGCGGCCGGTCTGGCCTGGCCGATGCTGGCCGCGGCCACCCCGCCCACCAACCAGGCGGGCACCTTGGCCTACACCTGCGGCGGCCGGGCCTCCGGCTCCGGCCTGCCGGTGCAGAGCATCGATCTGGCCAGCCTTTTCTGGCCTGGCGAATCCGTGTGCAAGGAAGCCTTCGATGCGTCGATGGCCCAGGCCAAAGCCAAGGTCAACCACAGTGGCCCTCGGGGCACCGGCGGGGGAACCGCCGCGGCCCTGCCCGGTGGCAAGGTGCGTGTGCGCGCCAGCAACAACGCGATTGGCGACGGCAGTGAGGTGGGCGGCGCATTGGCTGGCTTCACCGATGTGCTGACCATCGACGCACCGGGCCTCAGCGGCCAGCCCGGGGTGCTGCATTACAAGGTTCGGGTCAAAGGCACGCTGGAAACGCACGGCCCGTCGGGCGGCGCGGTGTTTCGCGTGCTGCCGATATCGTCTCGCCCGCCGACGGTCTGGAAGGACTGGGGCGTGGCCACCGACATCGTGACGCCCGACGCCTTCCTGGCCGTCGACGAGACCGTGGTCGTGGCCACCAACCTGGTTTTCGGCGAGCCGCTCACGCTGACGACGGTGGGCTGGGGGCATGCGGGCATCCGCGCCCAGGGCGGAACGGGCCACGGCATCGTGGCCTTCGACGGCAAGAAGGCGTTTCTCCTGAAGGGGGTGGACCACGTCACCACCCTCGACGGTACGCCGGTCACCAACTACACGCTGAGTTCGCAGGCGGGGCTGCCCTGGTAGGCACGGCCCTGGCTGAACACGACACATTCAAGGAGGCGAACATGAACGCGACGAAGGGATGGGCTGCCCTGGCCCTGGTGGTGGGGCTGGCGACGATGGCCGGTTCGGCCCGGGCCGAAGAGGCCGAGGCGGCCGCCGTGGTGACCTACAAACAGCTGCATACGTTCGACTTCAACGCCGAAGGCTCGCCGGGAGATTCCGGCCTGGTGAAGGGCCCCGATGGGTACTTCTATGGGACTGCCGACTTCGGCGGCGACTTCGGCGGCGGCACCATCTTCCGCATGGCCGCGAACGGCGCGACGCAGACGCTGCACCACTTCGGCTTCCTGGCGAGCGACGGCCAGGTTCCACGCGGCCTCACCTGGGGCCCCGACGGCCACTTCTACGGCGTCACCTCCAGCGGCGGCGCCGCGGGTGACGGCACCTTCTACCGCATGAGCCTGGATGGTGCGGTGACCGTGCTCTATTCGTTCGACAAGGATCGGGAGTTGGGCTATGCACCGAGCTATGCCGTGACCTTGTCCAGCGATGGCAATTTCTACGGTGTCACGAGCGCCGGCGGAGGCACGGTCTACCGCATGACACCCAGTGGCCAGCACAGCATGCTGCACATGTTCGAGGATGACGGCATCGAAGGCCTGGGCCCGTGGGGCGGTGTCATCGAAGACAGCGCGGGCAACCTCTACGGCACGACCTTCGGTGGCGGCATCCACGGCAATGGCACCGTCTACCGCATGACCAAGACCGGTGCGATGAAGATCCTGCACGCCTTCGGCCGCCCGCGGGGCGACGGTGCCAGCCCGCTGGCCAGTCTGCTGAAGGTCGGCAAGATGCTCTATGGCGTCACGCGCGAGGGCGGCACGAGCGGCCAGGGCACGATCTACCGCGTGTCGACGACCGGAAGCTCGTACCAAAGGCTGCATTCCTTCAGCACGTCGGCCGGTGCCCCCTACAGCGCGCACTCCAGCCTCGTCCAGGCGCCTGACGGCTACCTGTACGGCACGACCACCCTCGGCGGCGCGGCCGACAAGGGCACTGTCTACCGCATCGACCTCGATGGCCTGCTGACGCAACTGCACTCCTTCGGGCAACGACGTGGCGATGGAGCCTGGCCCACGGCGGGCTTGCTACCGGCCGGCAAGTCCTCCTTTTACGGCACGACCAACCATGGCGGCGCGAGCAACGCGGGCACTGCCTACAAGCTGACAGTCACCAACTGACCCAACGAGGCCCCCCCAGGGCCGGGCTCGCCCGGCCCGCCCCCGGGCGGGGGTTCAAGTCGCCCGGCAAAGCCAGATCAACTCGAGAGGACATCACCATGCACGCTTCGCTCACCCGCTTCACTCCACAGGCGCTCGCCGCAGCGGCCAGCCTCGCCTTGCCGATGCTTGCGTCGGCCGCACCGCCGATCGATCAGTTCGGCTC
>NZ_JBFUGE010000185.1:0-11225 GCF_056403075.1 Ideonella sp. P3_A4
GCCCTCACCTCACCCGCCACCACCGCGAAGCCGCGGCCCTGTTCGCCCGCGCGTGCGGCTTCGACAGCCGCATTCAACGCGAGGATGTTGGTTTGGAACGCAATGTCGTCAATCACGCCGATGATGTCGCCCACCTTGCGGCTGCTGGTTTCGATGCCGCGCATCGTGCTGACCACCTGGCTCACCACCTCGCCGCCCTTTTCCGCCACGCTGCAAGCCGATTGCGCTTGCTGATTGGCCATCCGGGCGTTCTCGGCATTGGCCGACACGGTGGCGGTGAGTTGTTCCATCGAGCTGGCCGTGCGCTGCAGTGAGGCCGCCTGTTGTTCGGTGCGCTGCGACAGATCGGCGTTGCCCTGTGCGATCTCGCGTGCAGCAGTCGCCACACTGTCTGCGTTGCCACGCACCTGGCCCACCATGCGCGCCAAGCCCGACTTCATCGTCGCCAACGCGCGCAGCAACTGGCCGATCTCGTCGCGGCCCGACGCTTGAATCTCGCCGCTCAGGTCGCCCTCGGCAATCCTTTGAGCCACGCCCACCGCGCGCTGCAGCGGCAGCGTCATGCTGCGCGACAGCAGTTGCACCAGCAGCCCGATGATCAGCACCAGCCCACCGGCCAGCGCCGCCTCGATCAGGTTGGCGCGCCGCAGGCTGCTGACCCGATCGGTCAGMTGCTCCTGCAGCATGTCGAGCGCCAAACCGTCCACTTCATACAGCGCGTCGATGGTCTTGGTGAAAGTGGCCACATAGTCGACCGCCGAATAGCTGGGCGTCTCTGGCTGCAGCAGCTCACGCCGCGCCAGGTCGAGTGTGGACTGAACCTGAACCTTTAGCGCACCGACCTTGTCGGCCAATGCCTGCTGGATCGACTGGTTGGCCGCAAAGCTCTTTTCGAATGCAGTCACCATGGTCGAGTAGTGGTCCTCGGCCAGCTGGATGGCGCCGCCCAGCAGCACCTTACCTTCAGGCCCGATCTTGCCTTCGGCCAGGAAGCCGGCGCCGCGGGCTCGCGTCTGGCCCAGGGCCTCGGTCGCAAACGGCAGCTTGATCAGCGAAGCGGTCATCAGGTAGTAGGTGTCCGCCTGCGGGTCGAGGATCAGGCCCGAGTCGTCGAGCAGCAGGTCCAGCACCTTGAAGTAGCGGGCGATCAGCTGCGCATGGCGCGTGCTGCTGTCGGCCGCTGGCAGTCGCTTGGCGCTCACGTCGGCCTCGAGTGCGTGCCAGGCGTCTGTGCCCTCTTTCCACGTGCTCAGCAGTTTGGTGCTGAAGCCGGCTTCAGGCAGCTCTTTGTCGAGATCAGCCACGGCCTTTTCGACCTCGGCCTTCTTGGCATCTCGGGGTGCCTGCATCTCGGCCTTGCCACCCAGCATGCCGGCCGACAGGCCGCGGTGCTGCTGCGTCAGCTGCACCAGCCGCACCAGATGCCTGGCGGGCGCGATGCCATTGATCTCACCCTGCGCTGCGCCGACCAGCTCTTGCGATTGGCGCCACTGAAACACCAACGGCACACTGACCGCCAACAGCACCAGCACGCCCAATAGCAGAAGCTTGCGCTTGATCGACAGAGCCTGGATGAAGTCCACAGCACACTCCTCTCAGCCTCGACGCAGTTGCAGTCTAGGCCGAGGGCAAGCGGTGCGCCAGGGGTGAATCGGTAACTCAGGCCAACACGTCAGGGTTCAGCGGCGTGGGCGGCTGACCGCCAGTCAGCGCAGCAATGAGGTTGGTCGCAGCCAACTCGGCCATCGCGCGGCGTGTGGGGAGGCTGGCGCTGGCGATGTGCGGTGTGAGCACGACGTTGGGGACCGTCAGCAGATCGGCGTGAACGCTGGGTTCGCCCTCGAACACATCCAGCCCCGCGGCAGCGATGCGCCGTTCGCGCAGCGCCTGCGCCAGCGCCGCATCGTCGACCACACCGCCGCGGGCGATGTTGGTCAAGGTCGCGGTCGGCTTCATCAGCGCCAGCTCGGCCGCGCCGATCAAATGGTGGGTCTGCGGCGTGTAAGGCACCACGATCACCAAGTGGTCGGCCTCACGAAGCAGATCGTGCAGGCCAAGATACCGCGCCCCGACCGCGGCCTCGTCAGACTCGGAGAGCCGGCTGCGGTTGTGGTAAGCCACCTTCATGTCGAAGCCCAACGCACCGCGCTTGGCGATCGCCTGCCCGATGCGGCCCATGCCGAGGATGCCCAGCGTCGCGCCGTGCACGTCCGAACCGGCGAACAGATCGTAGGACCACTGCTTCCAGTGGCCCGCGCGCAGCCAATGCTCGCTCTCCGCCATACGGCGGGCCGTGGCCATCATCAGTGCGAAGCCGAAGTCGGCGGTGGTCTCGGTCAACACGCCGGGCGCGTTGGTGGCAAGCACGCGGCGCGCGGTGCAGGCCGGCACGTCGATGTTGTTGAAGCCCACCGCCATGCTGCACACCGCGCGCAACTGCGGGCAAGCGGCCAGCAATGCGGCATCGATGCGCTCGGTGCCTGTGATCAGCGCACCGGTGCAGCCCTGCAGCCGCTGCACCAACGCCGCCGGCGCCAACGGCTCGATGTCCTGATGAGCATCGACCTCGAAATGTTCAGCCAGCCGCTGCGAGATCTCGGGGAAAAGCCGGCGCGCCACCAGCACACGTTGTCGTTCCTGGGTCATGTCTGTCGTCACTTTCTGGAAATCTTCTCAACTGCCGTGGGGGACGCTGCCAGGGTGAAAACCAATCAGCGCCAGCATCACGAAGAACCCGATCACGTAGGCCACCGGCACATACCAACCATGGCGCAGCCATTGGCCCACCGAGCGCGCCTGCGGAAACATGTTGGCCAGCGCCACGCCAGCCGACGAACCGAACCAGATCATCGAACCACCGAAGCCCACCGCATWGGCCAGGAAGCCCCAGTCGTAGCCGCCCTGCTTCAGCGCCAGCGCGGTGAGCGGGATGTTGTCGAACACGGCGGACAAGAAGCCCAGCCCCAGCGCAGTGGGCCATGAAGCAGCGGGCAACCGATCCACCGGCATCATCGATGCACTGAGCACCAGCGCCAGCAAGAACACCGAGCCTTTGAACGCCCCCGGCAGCAGCGCCCAGCTCGGCGTTCGAAGCGGCATCGTCAGCAGCAAGGCCAGCCAGACCGTGGCGCCAAGGAAGGGGAACGCATCGGACCGGGCCGCCCAAACGGTGTTGACCAGGACGTTGACCACCACCGCGGCCACGAGGATGAATCCGACCACGCCGACGCGGACCCAGTCGATGCGGGCATCGGGCGTCTCGTCTTTCTGGATCGGCGAGTACGCCTGCTGTTGGATCGAGGCCGGAATGCCGCAGACCAGCAGCGCAACGCCCGACGCGATGAAGGCCTCCAGCACTTCGAGCGGTGAGACACCGCCGATCCACAGCATCGTCGTTGTGGTGTCACCCACCACGCTGCCCGCACCGCCGGCATTCGATGCCGCGACGATGGCTGCCAGGTAACCGGTGTGGGCCTTGCCTTTGAAGACGGTGTGGGCGATCGCGCCGCCGATCATCGCCGCGGCAATGTTGTCCAGAAAAGCCGACAGCACGAACACCAGCCAGAGCAGCACAAAGCAGCCCTTCCAGTCGTCCGGCAGCCAACGCGGAAGCACGGCCGGCAGCTCGCTGCGTTTGAAGTGCTCTGCCAACAGYGCGAAGCCAAGCAGCAGCAACAGCAGGTTCGCGAGCAGCACCGCTTCGTGGGCCAGATGCTGCGCGAAGCCCGCCAAGCCTGCCCCGGTGGAAAACGGCGACCAGCCAATCTTGTACGCGGCGATCAGCACCACGCCACCCAATGCGATGCGCAATGCCGCGCGGTGAAACAGCGCCACGCCGGCCAGCACCGCGCCGAAGAGGCAGAACTCCCATGGCCAGCCCGACAGGCTCATCGCGCCGGCCAAGTGCGTCAGCCGTGGAAACGCGTGAAGCCAGTCACCGGCTCGCGCTCGGTGACCAAGCTGTTCTCCACTGCATCGGGGTCGGCGTGGCCAAGCGACATGCCGCAGACCACCATCTCTTCGGGCCCGAGGCCCAGCTCGGCGGCGATGACCCGATGGAACTGCGTGAACGCGGCCTGCGGGCAGGTGTCCAGCCCACGGGCGCGAGCGGCGACCATCACGTTCTGCAGGAACATGCCGTAGTCCAGCCAACTGCCTTGCTGCATGACGCGCTCGATCGTGAAGATCAGGCCGACCGGCGCGTCGAAGAATTCGTAGTTGCGACCATGCTGATGGTGCATGCGGGCCTTGTCAGCCTTGCCGATGCCGAGCAGGCCGTACAGATCCCAGCCGACCTTGCGGCGGCGGTCGATGTAGGGCGCGCGCCATTCGGTCGGGTAGTACGCGTATTCCTCGGTGTGCTGGGAGCGCACGTCCGGGTCGTCGTAGACCGCGCGCAGTCGCTGCGACAACCGCTGCCGCGCGTCGCCCATCAACACATGCACGTGCCAGGGCTGGGTGTTGGTGCCGGACGGGGCGCGTGCGGCCACTGAGAGAATTTCTTCCACCGTGCTGCGCGGCACAGGCGTGGGCAGAAACGCGCGGATCGAGCGCCGCGAGGTGATCGCAGCGTCGACGGCCGCGGTGGATTCATTGGAAATGACGGTCATGATGTTCAAGCCTTCAATGGCGCCAGGGCCGCCAGCAGCGCCGGCGGCAATGCAGATGGCCGGCGTGTGACCCGGTCGACATAGACATGGACGAAGTGGCCGGCCGCAGCGGTCAGTGGCTCGCTGGCACCGAACAGGCCCACCTCGTAGCGCACGCTGGAGCGTCCAACGTGGGCCACGCGCAACCCCGCGTCGACGGCTTGAGGAAAGGCCAGCGGCGCGAAGTAGTTGCAGCGCGTCTCGATCACCAGCCCGATCACCGGGCTGGTCTCGATCTGCAGCGCGCCGGCCTCGATCAGGTAGCCGTTCACCGCGGTGTCGAAGAAGCTGTAGTAAACGACGTTGTTGATGTGGCCGTAGGCGTCGTTGTCCATCCAGCGGGTGCCGATCGGTCGAAAGACGCGGTAGGCACTGCGCGGCTCGGCTTGCGCGCGGGCGGTCTCAGAAGTAACGTTGCTGCTCATGCGAGCGATTGTTCCATCGGCGCCGTCGTGTGGCGCTGCCAGGCCTGCCAGCTGTCGGCGGCCAACTCCAACGTGCGGGCCTGCAAGGCCACGGTCTCGTGAATGTCGCGCCCATACCCACCGGCCATGCTCAAGGCCACCGGCACTTGGCGCTCACGCAGCGCAGCCAATACACGCCGGTCACGTTCGGCCATGCCAGCAGCGGTGAGCTTGAGCCGACCCAGACGGTCGTTCTCGTGCGGGTCGGCGCCGGCCAGGTAGAACGCCAAGCCCGGTGTGCGCCCTTCGTGACGGCGCCACACCTCTTCCAACGCCGCGTCGAGCGCGGCCAGGTAAGGTTCGTCGCTGCAGCCGTCGGGCAGTTCGATGTCCAGATCGCTGGCGACCTTGCGAAATGGGAAGTTGCGCTCACCGTGCATCGAGAAAGTAAACACGGTTGGGTCGTCGGCAAAGATGGCGGCGGTGCCATTGCCTTGGTGCACGTCGAGATCGATCACCACCACCCGCAACAAGGCCTTGTGAAGGCGGTGCCACTCTGCTTGCATCAGGCGCGCTGCCACGGCCGTGTCATTGAAGACGCAATAGCCCGAGCCCTTGTCGGCGCTGGCATGATGGGTGCCGCCGGCCAGATTGGCGGACACGCCCTCGGCCAATGCCGTGCGCGCCGCGGCGATGGTGGCGCCAACTGAGCGCCTTGCGCGCTCGGCCATACGGGGCGACCAGGGAAACCCGATCTCGCGTTGCGCCGCCGCGCTCAGGAAGCCCTCAGCCACGGCCGTGACGTACACCGGATCGTGGGCGAGCGCCAGTTCGCCGTCGGTCGCCGCGGGCGCTTCTTCGAGCCGGATACCGGGCAACTGCGCCGCCACCCGGTCGCGCAGCAAGCGGTATTTGGGCATCGGGAAACGGTGCCCTTCCGGCAACGGCAGCACGAAATGGTCGGAGGTGTAGGCCCGCATGGTGCGCAGGCACTGTGCCACAGCGCCGCCCGGCGAGCCCCTTGCCGGCCCGAAGGGCAAGGTCGATCACCACCCCATGTCACCCTCGTGACAGCCCTTATGCGTAGAGCAATGACCCTACTTTGCTGCACTGCAACAAATATCGCTTGCAAAGCTCGCCGAGAACCCCCAAACTTCGAACCATGTTGCAGCGCACCATTGGTTTTTGGAACGGCTGCAGACCCTGCCCCACCCCACTGATCCGATAGGAGATACCCATGCTGACCGCTGAACAACTGATCGCCGCTCACAAAGCCAACGTCGAAACCCTGTTCGACCTGACCAACAAGGCCTTCGAAGGCGTCGAAAAGCTGGTTGAACTGAACCTGCAACTCACCAAGGCTTCGCTGGGTGAAGTCGCTGAAACCGCCAAGGCCACGCTGTCGGTCAAGGACGCGCAAGAGCTGCTGTCGCTGCAAGCCGGCCTGCTGCAACCCGCTGCCGAGAAGGCCGCCGCTTACAGCCGCCATCTGTACGACATCGCCGCTTCGACCAATGCCGAAGTGACCAAGGTCGCTGAAGTGCAACTGGCCGACGTCCAGAAGAAGTTCATGGCCACCGTCGACAGCGCCGTCAAGAACGCCCCGGCCGGCACCGAAAGCGCCGTCGCCCTGGTGAAGTCGGCCATCTCTGCCGCCAACAACGCTTACGAAAGCGCCCACAAGGCCGCCAAGCAAGCCGCTGAAGTCGCCGAAGCCAACTTCCAGGCCGTGACCAGCACCGCCGTCAAGGCAGCCCAGTCGGCCCCGAAGGCCGCCCGTCGCGCCGCCGCGGCCTGATTGGCCAAGAAGGTAATGCCTGAAGCACTCTGACAGAGAGTCAGCCGAGGAACTCGCACCCGCGTGCGCGACCATAAAGCAGCGTGACGGAACTTCCGCCGCCTGCCGGTTGTCTCTCAGAACGCCACGCTCGCGCCTGAGCGGCGTGGCCTTCATGGAAGGTTGTCTCCTCGGTACCTCTTGAAAGACTGCTTTCCAGGTACCTTCCAGCCCGGCTGGTCCTCACGGACCGCCGGGTTTTTTATTGCCTGACGCGCACTTGGTGCGACTTGCTGAAGCTCAGTGCGTCAGCGTCGCGATCCGCTGGCGCAGCTGCGGCAAGGCCGCCAGCGCCGCCTCGCGGCCAGACTGGATGACCTTCAGGCGGGCGGTGAAGTCAGCCCCAGACACGCCGCTCAAGCCCGGGCGCAGCACCACGTCGGCCTCTTTCAGCTCGAAACGGTTGATGCTGCGGCCCATGATGGCGAAGGTCTGGAGCAGCATGCGCAGTGCGTCGCCCGTCGCGTTGCCGTCCGGCGGCGACGAGATGTCGACCGCGATCACCAGATCGGCCCCCATCTGACGGGCAAAGCGCACGGGCACCGGTGACACCAAACCACCGTCCACATATTCCCGACTGCCGATCTTGACCGGCTGAAACACCGCCGGCACGGCGCTGGACGCCCGCACCGCCACGCCGGTATCGCCGCGCTGGAACAGGATCGCCGAGCCATCGCCCAGGTCGGTAGCGACGATGCCGAGCGGCGTCTTCATCTGCTCGATGTTCAGGTTCCCGGTCTGGCTGCGCACATAGCGCGCCAGCGCCTCGCCACGGATCAGCCCACGGCCCGGGAACGACCAGTCGGTCAGGCCTGATTCGTCCATCGACTGGGCCAGAGAGCCCATCTCGACACCGCTCTTGCCTGACGCGTACATGGCCGCAACCAAGCTGCCAGCCGAGGTCCCGACCACCAGGTCGGGCCGGATGCCCTGCTCTTCCAATACCTGGATCACGCCGATGTGGGCGAAGCCACGGGCCGCCCCGCCCCCCAGCGCAAGGCCAATCCGAGGCGGCCTCGGGGGCGTCGGGGGCACCGCCGGAGGCGGCGGCGGCGCAACGGGGGGCTCGGCCACCACGGGCGGCCGTGGCGGTGCCGTCTGGCAGGCCGCCAGCGGCAAGCCTGCTGCAGCAGCCCACATCAAGCGCCAGCACAAGGCCCGGCGGCCCGCGTCAGACGCCTCGGCACCCTCTTTAGATTCAAAAGAAATATTCAAGTGAAATTTGTGTTCTTTTCAAGCATATAACGAATCCGTAGAGTGCCTTCCAAGCCCTGTATCACCAGGGCAGCCCTCTACAGAACCATGTACCAATACACCTCGTTCGACCGCCAGTTCGTGCACCAGCGCGCCGCGCAGTTCCGCGACCAGCTCACCCGCAACCTGGCTGGCGAACTGGCTGACGACGACTTCCGCCCGCTGCGCTTGCAGAACGGCTGGTACATCCAACGCCATGCGCCGATGCTGCGGGTCGCCGTGCCTTACGGTGAATTGTCGTCGCGCCAGCTGCGCCAGCTGGCCCGCATCGCACGTGAATTCGACCGCGGGTTCGGCCATTTCACCACCCGCCAAAACCTGCAATACAACTGGATTCCGCTGCCGAAGTCGGCCGATGTGATGGATTTGCTGGCCGAAGTCGACATGCACGGCATCCAGACCTCGGGCAATTGCATCCGCAACATCACCAGCGACGCTTTCGCCGGCATCGCGCCTGACGAGATCGTCGATCCGCGCCCGTACTGCGAGATCCTGCGCCAGTGGAGCACGCTGCACCCCGAGTTCGCCTTCCTGCCGCGCAAGTTCAAGATCGCCGTCAGCGGCTCGGTTGAAGACCGCGCCGCCATCGCCTGGCACGACGTCGGCCTGCAACTCGTGAAGAACGACGCCGGCGAAGTCGGCTTCAAGGTTCTGGTGGGCGGCGGCATGGGCCGCACGCCGATCATCGGCACCGTCACGAACGCCTTCGTGCCCTGGCAAGAGATCCTCGTCTACCTCGAAGCCGTCGTCCGCGTCTACAACCGCTACGGCCGGYGCGACAACCTCTACAAGGCGCGCATCAAGATCCTCGTCAAAGGCGAAGGGCAGAAGTTCGTCGACGCGGTCAACGCCGAGTTCATCAAGATCCTCGAGCAAGACGTCGACGGCCGCGAGCACATCATTCCGGTGTCGGAACTGGAACGCGTCTCGCGCCACTTCCAGGATCCGAACGGCGTGCACCCGGCCACCAACGCCTTCGACCCGAACCGCACCGGCCCGGCGCCGGCCGCCTTCCTGCGCTGGCTCGAGCGCAACGTGCACGGCCACCGCGTGCCGGGCTACCGCGCGGTCACGCTGTCGCTCAAGCGCGCCGGCCAGGCCCCTGGYGACGCCACCGACGAGCAAATGGAAGCCGCCGCCCAATTGGCCGACCGCTACTCGCTGGGTGAGTTGCGCGTGTCGCACGACCAGAACCTGGTGCTGCCCTGGGTGCGCGAAGCCGACTTGTTCTCGGTCTGGCATGCCGCCAAGGAAGCCAGCTTCGCCACGCCGAACATCGGCCTGCTGACCGACATGATCGCCTGCCCCGGCGGCGACTTCTGCGCGCTGGCCAACGCCCGCTCGATCCCCGTCGCCGCCAGCATCACCGAGCGTTTCGACGACATCGATGCGCTGTACGACATCGGTGACATCGACGTGCACATGAGCGGCTGCATGAACTCCTGCGGCCACCACCACACCGGCCACATCGGCATCCTCGGCGTCGACAAGGACGGTGCTGAGTGGTACCAGATCTCGGTTGCCGGCTCCGATGGCTCGACGCTGAGCGGCGCCGCCGTCCCCGGCAAGGTGATCGGCCCGTCGTTCTCGGCTGACGAAGTGCCCGACGTGATCGAGGCGCTGATCGACGTGTACCTGCGCCAGCGCGAAGCCGGTGAGCACTTCATCGACACCGCACGCCGCTTGGGCGTGCCGGCCTTCCGCGCCGCCGCTGATGCCGTGCGCCGCGACACCGCCGCGCCCGCAGCCAAGCCAGCCGCCGTGGCTGAAACCGCCGAGGCCCTGTGATGAGCGCCACCCCCCACATGAACTTCATCCAAGCCGCCCAAGACCCGTGGCGTGCCGCCGTGGGCGAATACGGCCCGCTGCCGATCCCGCCGATCGCTGCCCACAGCCTGCTGACGCTGGAGCAGTGGCAAGCCGTGCGTGACCAATGGCCCGCCGGACTGCCGGTCGGTCTGGCGCTGGCCAACACCGCCGAGGTCGAAGAATTGGCCGAAGACCTGCCGCGCTTCGCGCTCGTCGCGCTGCAGTTCCCCAAGTGGACCGATGGCCGCGCCTACAGCCAGGCCCGCGTGCTGCGTGCCCGCCTGCGCTACGCCGGCGAGGTGCGCGCCACCAGCGATGTGGTCGTCGACATGCTGCCCTTGCTGCAGCGCACTGGTTTCGACGCGGTGCAGTTGCGTGACGGCCAGATTGAAGCCAGCGCCCGCCGCGCGCTGGCCATCCTCTCCGAGCATTACCAGGGCGACGTGCACCAGACGCGCCCGCTGTTTTCGAGGGTTCCCGCATGAGCGCCGTTTCGTCCCTGCCGCTGACCTCAGCATTGCCCGGCGCCCTTTCCGCCGCGACGGTGGCTGCGTCCAGCGCCATCTCGCTCTACGCCCGTCGCACCGAAGGGTATGAAGAGCGCGTCGAAGCCACCATCGCCCAGCTGCGCCAGGCCGCGCTGGACCATGCCGGCAGCATCGTGCAGGCGACCAGCCTGGGCGCCGAAGACATGGTGCTGACCGACCTGATCGCCAAGCTGAACCTGCCGATCGCGATCGGCACCTTGCAGACCGGCAAGCTGCATGACGAAACGCTGGCCCTGATTCCCGAGATCGAGCACCGCTACGGCCTGGACGTCGAGATCTACAGCCCGCGCGAAGAAGCCGTGGTGCACTTCGTGCGCCGCAACGGCGACGACGCGATGTACCAGAGCATTGAGCTGCGCAAGGGCTGCTGCCAGGTCCGCAAGCTCGAGCCACTGGCCCGCATGCTGCAGAACCGTGAAGCCTGGGTCACCGGCCTGCGCCGCGAGCAAAGCGCCAACCGTGGTGCCGTGCCGCTGCGCGAAGTCGAAGCCAACGGCCGCATCAAGTTCAACCCGCTGGCCGACTGGAGCTGGAATGACATCTGGCACTACATCGAGTCGAACGATGTGCCCTACAACGCGCTGCATGACCAATTCATGCCCAGCATCGGCTGCGCACCTWGCACCCGCGCCATCGCCGTCGGCGAAGAGTTCCGCGCCGGCCGCTGGTGGTGGGAAGACGAGGCGGCCAAGGAATGCGGCCTGCATGCCGTTCAGCCCAGCAG